>NZ_JAKJSJ010000038.1:0-65316 GCF_050336715.1 Photobacterium makurazakiensis | reverse complement strand
CGGCACAGGCAGTCACCCGCGGGGATACCCGTTGTATCTCTTTTCGTTAACTCAAAACACCAACATGTTGATTTACCAGCGCTGATTTCACAAAAAGCAGGTTCGCCGCATTGGTTGCAGACATGGGTGGATTGTTTACCTTGAATTTCGTCAATGGCATCTGATTGTTTTACTTCATCCATATGGCGCCACTCTGTAATTTCGCTCATGGTACGAAAACACCCACTGCACAATCCTTCGTTATTCTTACACTTTCCAACACAAGGTGTTTTCACAATACTTCCTACTACGGGTACGGTACGACAATTTAGCCGTACCGTAACATATCGCGATTAGTGAGTCTTTTGTTTCATGTAAGCCTTATGTCAGTGTTTGTTGCTTTGAGTTGATTCCTTATACAGTTGTTTTCATTCCTGTTTCATATGGCTCGTTGATATCCATCTTTTTTGTGTTTATTTTTTAAAATGTGTTTAAAGCTTAGTAAGAAGCACTCCCTCTGATCAAAAAAGTTATGTCGCATGTTCTTTGCCATAATCAATAAGGGATATGATGCTTATTAGTTTGTGATTATCAAAAATTATGCAGTACTACTCTACTGGAAGTGGGATATGGCAAAGCGTAATACACGGTGGTTTATACCTACATGGACCTTGGTAGCATTGGGGCTATTACTTAACGTACTGTCTGCTGTTATGACGAACTTTTACATTGATGATGCAACTCGTCAGGCCAATGAATTGATTCAGCAGCAGAAGGGCAATGAAAAACTGATCACCTTGATTTGGCAGCAAACTGAAACGGTTGAGCGTAAAAGGGAGCATGTGCTTGAGTTAGTCGCAATGAGCGAAATGCAAGGTGTGCCATTACCCGAACCTATTCAAAAGCAAGTTATTCAAGCGCTTTCTTACTGGCTACCTAATCAAACCGTTATGGTAACGGTTTCTGATATTCCAGCGTTAATGGAGCAATTGAGTGTGGTTCAAGTCGAGTTACGTGAAAATATCAATCAGTTATATTTAGATAATGTTGAATTAATTGAGGTTTATTCTGAGAAGATGAAATCAATTTCTCAACTTCGTAATTTAGCCTTATTTCTCCAAATACTAGGCCTAGCCTTGGTTTTATCGAGGGATCTGAATCGTCGCGACTATAAATACAAATGAAACAGAGTGTATAGATAAGGAATGTTACAGGTATAAAATAACTCAGCCCCTTTTTAGTGGGGCTGAGTTTTTAATCTATATAAGTGATAAATATACTATTTATTTGTAGAGTGGAAAGCAAAGCGTGATGATTGTTTACCATCTTCTGTAGTTGCTTTGTACTTAATTGAACGAGAATTTTCGAGTGTTAATGGAATAAATACTCGACCATTTTCGTCTGTTTTATAGCTTTGACGCTGTTGCGGTACGTTTGCAACAGATACGGACGCGTTTGCAGCAGGTTGACCATTTTCAGTAACCGTTATCCAAGCGCCATTATGCGTATCGGCGACACGGATATCTGCCAAAGCTGAAGAAGACATTACAATCACAGCGGTAGCAGTTAGTACTTTTAAGCTAGACATAATCTTCACCTCATTTGAGTGGCTTTTGCCATTTTTGTTATATGTGTATAGTGTTCACATTCAAAATATAAGACCTAACATCGAAAATTATCTTTCAAAAAAAATACATATTTTTATATGTTCAAATAAATCATTGATTTAAGTCTTTTACTTAATTTGTGTAGAGTAGTAAACGTGAATCTAATGGTAAAAGATCACAAATAAGTAGATGCTTTGATCGAACATATATCATCTTTAGTATAGCTATAAGATCAAAATTCATGGTACTAAAATCAAACGAGCCTGTGCTAAGTATAAGAAACTAATATGAAATACTTAATTCTTTATATATCTTATTGATATTTATATTACTAGGAGTTTTTTGGTTGCCACTTTAATGTGAATGAATAATTCTCATCCTTTATTTTGACTTATAAAATAGTTATCTGTTGGTATTGATTTTATAAATTTATGCTTACTGCTCGGGTAGAGGCCGTTCGGTAATGTTGACTTGTTATTGCTGACCCATGGAAATAGTGTTATTTGTTATGACTTAACATATTGATTAAAAAGGAAAGGTGGGTATATGGATGTGATTATTAGGCATATTGAAGCGTCGGATTTTTCTGCACTTCGTGAGATTTTGGCCAGTACTGAGGCCTATAGCAGCACATTGCAGTTGCCTTATCCGTCATTAGGTATGTGGGAGAAACGGTTAGAGGCTACGCCAGATAACGTGTATCGACTTGTCGCTGAGTGTAACGATGAAGTCATTGGGGAAATAAGCTTAAGTGTACAAGCGAACCCTAGGCGTAAGCACGTAGCAGACATCGGTATGGTCGTAAGAGGTGATCGGCAAGGGCAAGGTATTGGTTCGAAACTACTAGCCGCAATAATAGAGCTTGCTGAACAATGGCTCGCGGTTTCTCGTATTGAACTTACGGTATATACCGATAATAGCAAGGCTATTGCGCTATATGAAAAGCATGGTTTTAAGATAGAGGGTCATGCTAAAAACTATGCGTTTCGAAAGGGAGAGTATGTTGATGCATACCATATGGCGCGTTTAGTTAGCCTGTAATTTAGCACCTCAGTCAATATGTTGGTAACCTCGTCAGTAAAAAAAGAGGTTACTTAACCTCTTCCATAATTGGGCATTTGAGTTCGTAATACTCCATATTTTCAGAGATCATATTGACTCGAATAGCATCTGTTTTAGTCATTTTATGAACCATGCCTATTTTTGTCATAACTTTACCTGGGTTGCTTTCGCGACTTAGGTGCTGGCCATAGATAACATCAAGATTCAGGCGCTTGAAGCCATATTCAGTGATCCGTTTAGCCGCTTCAGTACAATAGCCTTTCCCCCAATATGGGACTCCAATCCAGTATCCAAGCTGGGACTTATCATCGATAATGTTATGTAAGCCAATACAGCCTATTAATTGATGGTTAGATTTTAATGTTATGGCGTAAATCGCTGAATGACCACTATTCCAACCGGCTAATAATTTCCCTATCCATTGGCCAGCCATTCCATCGTCATAAGGGTGGGGGATGTTAATGGTGCCGTCTGCAATATGCTTATCACCAGCCAAAGCTTGTACTTTGGGAGCATCAGAAAGTTGGAAAGGACGAAGAATTAACCGAGGTGTTGTTAGCAACGGTTGATGTCTCATTTAGTTACCTCTGCGAAATGTATTGTCTTATTTTTATACAGTTAGTAGAGGTAAATTACTAGATGAAGATGACGTTTTTTGTGCAAAAAGATGAACAGTGTCAACTGCTTATTGTAAATAGTATATATCGCTATAGCAGAGGGGGTAGAAGCGACAAGCTGCTTTCGGGGTGATGGTACTGGCTTAGAAGCAAACGCTAGCAATAACCATACTATTTCAGCGATTCCATGATTGTTCGCTATAGTGCGCAATGCTGATAAGTGCTCTTTTAACTTTCTTCTCAAAGAGGTATTTCATCAACCACCCTGTGCCTATGATTCTGGGTGAGAACTTAATTTGGTATAAAACCTGGCTTTGGGTTGCATTTAGGTTTTTAAACTTTATCCACCCGCCATACTCGCGAGCTGGTGAGCCTTGAAGCAATGTATACTGTAAATGTTCATTTTCTTTATAATCAATAATTTGCTCTTGAAAGTGGAATGGGCCTGTCGATATTTGTCTTATTGCACCAATGCCATTGATATCGGGTTTTCCCGTTTTGACTAAACGGTAATTGGAACCGAAAAAACGACCAAGATTATTGTGATCGGAGAGTAGTTGAAAAAGGACTTTTTTTGGCGCTTTTACGGTTTGTTTCAGCGTTATCGTATACATCATTATACCTACCTACGACAGGCTATTTACGATAGCTCTTATAGCAAACGGATGACATGACATGGCCACACGAACTGTGTATCGATAGTACCACTTGTTAATCTTGTGTCAAATTTATGTTGACTTTCGGTGTTAATTGAAGGCGTGCTAAAAGAGTGCGCTGAGTTTTTTATACCGTGTTGTGTTGCTCTAGTTAGGTTGATCATTTAAATAATCATGTCTGAGCATCCATAATGTGAACTTGAACAAGGAGTTGCATCAAATGGTGACGTTGATCACGTTTTTTCTGCAAAAATAGTGTTGCAAAAGGAATGATTGCCTCTTATATTGGAGTTTGTTGGCAACTACTGGGGTGAATGTATTAGTTAAAGATAGCCTTTAAAAGTATTTAGTAAGGTCACTTCAACTTCCCCGTTAGTTTATGCCACAGTTCTTTAACTCCTGAGCTTTTAACACAAAACCGATAGGTTATTTTTAATTGCTATTTTATCAGTGAGTAGTGACGTTTTACTTTTACCAAACTGTCATAAGGATGTAACAGACGATTAGGTATAGTAAAGCTGTATTGAAGAGTAAGAACGGTATTAATTAAGAGAAATATCAACCTTACTCGTTTTGGAAAAATGAGAGGTGTATTATGGCTAATAGAAACCGCAGACAATGGTTCTACTACCAGTCACAAACGACTACAGTAAAAACCAAATCTAAGTAATCTTATAATAGCGTCATCACGCTAAACTTATGATTTGTAGCAATTTAATTGCGAAGTAAAAATGCCAGAGGCACGCAGTGATCCAGTGTTTCTGGCTAAATACCTTTATTTCCCCTTCCAAATTCTTCCTTTGCTTAAATCACCATTTTTTAAATATTTTACGCAAACGTTTTCGTCTTTGTTGTTATTACTTTCACTAACGATATATATTTCCGCCTAAATTAAGCTGTTCTGGAAATATGTTAACGGGTGATCCCCCTAAATAAATATTACCTCCAACAGCTAAATATTCAGGTAGCGCTGTTATTGCTGTATTCGCTAGGTACAGGTTACCAGCGACGTAAAGGTAAGGAGGAAGTTCGGTCAATTGAGTGCCCATTAAACTTAAATCGCCATTTACTTGCAATCCATTGTTCAAATACTGGATATTGGAGTGGGCTAAATTAATGTATCCCTCAACAACAAGCTGTGCTGGTAAGTGGGTGATCTTGCTGTAAGCAAGGTTCAGGTTACCTTTTACCGTGAGTCGCTGTGGTAAGCGAGTTAAGTAGCTCTGCGATAGGTTCAGATTACCATTTACTAATAATGGGTCGGGTAACGGGATATTTCTTGCGTTTCTGAGATCGATGTTGCCGTATGAGTCTTTATAGTTCAGTAGCTTACGTTCAGTAAGCGTGGATGATGCATGTGCAGCGAATGCACTGCTGAGTAGACTAATGGCACACGCGTAGAGGAAGGCCTGAATTAGGGGGTGATTTTTAGAGGGCTCTTTCGGGACAAAGAATGCGATTGTCATCTGCTTGGCCTTTTGAGATCAGCGAGGTATATAACACCGTATTTTGATCTATTGTCTCTAAAATGTAACTCTGTTTTTTGGCATGATCACAGTATTACTTTCTACACTTTTACCATGATAAGCACTGATATCGTTGTAGGAGTACGGTTATGTTATCTGTGTCGAAGCCAATGAAGCTAGCGCTTGTGCTAGCTGGTTTAGGTATTGTTCTTGCGGCTTCAAATGTCATCGCCGATTCAACCGATGCTCGTTGTGATATCTATCCGAAAGGTGCCAGTAAGCCAGAACAAAAGTCTCTATGTGTATTTTCCCAGCGACAAGGCTATGTCACCATCGATCTTGGTGATGGTGTTTACTACGACTTCAAACCATTGGGTGGTAAGTCTGGCCAATACTACGACAGTCATGGCCAAACGGTTTATCGTCAATCAGGACTCGGCAAAGAAGGCTTAATTTTCCAGTTACAAGAAGAATCAGTCTATATTTATTGGGATACTTCAGGATTGGAGTAGCTTGCTGCTTTATAAGCACCATAAATCTTTCGAGTAAGCTGTATTGTGTAAGGATGACCATGACAGACAATAAGAAGAAAGTGTTAATACTATTTGCTCACCCCTCGCCATCTCGCTCTGAAGTCAATCAACCGTTATTTAAGTCTAGCCTTGGCATCGAAGGGGTGACGGTTGTTGACTTGTACCATGACTATCCAACCTTACGTATTAATATCGATATTGAACAGCAGCGGTTGCTTGACCACGACGTTATTGTTTTTATGTTTCCACTCTACTGGTATTCAACACCGGCGATTTTAAAGGAATGGCAAGACTTAGTGTTGGAATATGGTTTTGCTTATGGCACTGATGGAACGGCGCTACACGGCAAAACATTTTTATGCGCACTAACGGCTGGAGGGGCTGAATCGGCTTATCATTCTGAAGGCTATAACCACTATACCCTACGTGAGCTGTTACACCCTTTAGAGCAGACGGCAAAACTAACAGGAATGTGTTACTTAGCGCCTTTTGTATTGTTTGACTCACGCACTGCAGTAGAAGAGAAGCGTATACAGCAGCATATCCAAGATTGGTTAAGCGTGTTAGCCGCGTTAAGAAATAACATGATTGAAATGAATGCTGCTAGTCATGTTGGCACGCTGAATAGCGACCTTACTGCCATATTAAAGGAGGATAAATGACGACGTATTTTATTCAGGCATTTATTTACCTTTGCGCTGCTGTTATAGCGGTCCCCATTGCTAAACGATTGGGGCTTGGATCTGTATTAGGTTATCTCATTGCTGGTGTTGTGATTGGTCCTGTCGTCGGATTAGTCGGAGAAGAAACGCTCGCTATTCAACATTTTGCTGAGTTTGGTGTTGTCATGATGCTGTTTTTGGTCGGGTTAGAGCTCGAACCGAGAATGCTATGGGATATGCGGCATCGTCTTCTTGGTTTAGGTGGCCTACAGGTTGGCCTTACGACAGTTATCGTTATGGCAATCGCCATGTTTTTCGGCCAAAGTTGGACTATCGCATTGGCTATTGGTTTGATTTTTGCTCTTTCTTCTACGGCGATAGTCCTACAAACCTTCAATGAAAAAGGACTCGCAAAAACAGAAGGGGGTCGTAATGCCTTCTCTGTTCTGTTATTTCAAGATATTGCTGTGATCCCCATGCTTGCGTTAATTCCTTTACTGGCGTTGCCTGAATTGGTCGATCAAGCTCAGCAAGCGGTCGATCAACATGCTGAAGTCAGCTTGGTTGCGGGGTTGCCCGGCTGGGGATATGCCATTGTTGTCGTTATGGCAATCGCTGGTGTTGTTGTGGGCGGGCATTATTTAAGTCGACCACTTTTCCGGTTTGTTGCTGACTCTGGCTTGAGAGAGATTTTTACGGCGACTGCTTTAATGCTGGTAATTGGCATTGCAGCTTTAATGAGCCTTGTTGGTTTATCTCCAGCGTTAGGCACATTTTTAGCTGGCGTTGTATTAGCAAACAGCGAATTTCGCCATGAATTGGAATCGAATATAGAGCCATTTAAAGGGTTATTACTTGGCTTGTTTTTTATTACCGTCGGTGCGGGCATCGACTTCTCTATATTGTCAGCGAATGCCCTGATTGTTATAGGGCTAACACTCGGGGTTATGTTGGTAAAAGCCCTTGTGCTGTTTGCCTTAGCGCTTATTTTTAAAGTGCGTGGCAGCGATCGCTATTTATTAACCTTGAGCTTGGCGCAAGCCGGTGAATTTGGGTTTGTGTTATTGAGCTATTCTGCGCAAAACCATGTTCTTCCTGCTGAGCTTACACAGCTATTATCATTGGTTGTTGCGATTTCGATGTTTTTGACCCCTGGGTTATTTATTTTTTTCGACAAGGTTATTCTGCCGCGCTTTGAAGAACAAACCAATGAACGTGAAGCAGATATTATTGATGAAAAAGGGACCGTGATTATTGCTGGTATTGGGCGTTTTGGTCAGATTGTAAATCGTTTATTGGTCGCAAATGGAATCAAAACAGTGGTGCTTGATCATGAGGTCGGTCAAATAGAAAATATGCGATCCATTCGGATCAAAAGCTATTTTGGCGACGCCACCCGACCAGATCTTCTACATACGGCAGGGATAGACGAAGCCAAGCTGTTGATCGTGGCTATTGACGATACCGAGCGAGCTGTTGAGCTGGTGGAGTATATTAAGCATACATACCCGAGTGTAAGAATTTTAGCGCGAGCTTATGATCGGGGGCATCATTATGCATTACGGCACGCTGGCGCGGATTACGTTATCAGTGAAACATACCATTCAGCATTAACGCTAGGAACGGAAGCGCTAAAAGATTTAGGCTTTCATCCTTTTAGAGCTGAACAGCTCAGGCAGGCATTTATTGATACTGAATCTAAAAGTAAAAAGGTGTTATACCAAGCATGGAGAGATAGTACCGAAGAAAACAAATTTAACGCTGATTACAAGGAATTGTTCATGCAGTTGGAAGATGCACTCGGCGATGTCATGAAGTCGGAACGCCATGATAAGCATGCAGCATCCGAGCGTGGCTGGATGCCGCCACCGAAGGGCTACAGTGATACTGTTGCAAAACAGCAGGATCATGAACCATAAGCTTTGTTGAGTGATGGATAGTCTAAGCATTAATTAACTCAGCCTCATGGCTGAGTTTTTATTGGATCTGTACATAATTACGGCGATTTTAGTTATTCGTATTTGTTCATAAAGCCAAGAGGTAGACATATTTACTTACATTTGTTCAAAGTTTGTTCGATCGAATCAAGATCACAAAAAATACCCCAATCTTGATTGTTAATGTGATCTACATCTCTATATACTCCACATCCGGCCAGAACCTAGAGTTCAGCCACCTTAGTTACAAGCTGTCACCACGGACATGTGAATGACCCACGGAGTTGGACCGGCATTACTTTAGCTTGTTAATTTAGGTGACTCGTATGTTGTACATTTGGGCGGATACCATCTTATTGCTAACGCGTATGCGTTTGGCTCCCTCCTATTTTACTTTCTCCCCGAAAGTGATTTCCCCTTTGTTACAACAAGCAGTTACACCTTCATTTTTCGACATTCCAAAAAATAGTCAAAGCAGGACGAAATAATGCAGTTGTTAATTAGTTTGGCCGGTATTCTTGTACTGGTATTATGCGCATGTGCGCTTTCTGAAAACCGTAAAGCAATTAACTGGCGTACGGTTGGTGGTGCACTAGCATTGCAGGCTGGTTTTGCCGCTTTAGTATTGTATTTACCTGTTGGTCAATCAATGCTTGGGGCAATGAGTAACGGGGTAGCCAGCATATTGGGCTTTGCTGATGAAGGCATAAAATTCCTATTTGGTGATCTTGCTACTTCTGGTTTTATCTTCGCGGTTCGTGTTCTCCCTCTTGTTATCTTCATTAGTGCGCTTATCTCTCTTCTTTATTATCTTGGTGTGATGCAGTGGTTCATCAAAGTAATCGGTGGTGGTGTTCAAAAAGCACTAGGTACGAGCCGTGCTGAATCCATGGTTGCAACGGGGAATATCTTCTTATCTCAAGGTGAGTCACCATTATTGGTTAAACCTTTCCTTCCACAAATGACACGTTCAGAACTGTTTGCTGTTATGACGGGCGGCATGGCATCGGTAGCAGGCAGTGTACTTGGTGGTTATGCGGGGTTAGGTGTTGAGCTTAAGTACTTGATTGCAGCTAGCTTCATGGCTGCTCCGGGTAGCTTGTTAATGGCTAAGATTTTGGTACCAGAGCAGAGCGTTGCCGTTGAGCAGTCTGATATCGAAATGGCGAAAAGTGAACACAGTAATGCCATTGATGCATTAGCGGCTGGTGCAATGAACGGTATGCGGGTAGCTGTTGCTATCGGTACTATGCTGATTGCTTTTGTGAGTGTTATTGCGATGGCGAATGCTGGCCTTGAAATGGTTGGTGAATGGTTTGGTATGCAAAACCTAACACTGCAGGGTGTATTAGGTTACTTATTCTCACCACTTGCTTTTATCATTGGTGTACCTGCGAGTGAGATGCTTCAAGCTGGTGCGTTCATCGGTCAGAAGATGATCTTGAATGAATTTGTTGCCTTCCTAGATTTTGTCAGCATTAAAGAAACACTATCTCAGCACAGCCAAATTATTATTACTTTTGCACTGTGTGGTTTTGCCAACATTGGTTCTATCGCGATTCAGATTGGTTCAATTGGTGTTATGGCACCAGAACGCCGTGGTGATGTTGCAAGCCTTGGCCTTAAGGCAGTATTGGGTGCCACCCTTGCTAATCTTATGAGTGCGGCTCTAGCGGGCATCTTTATTAGTCTATAAGCATAGACCCGAACAGATAGCTTCCTATTCCTATGGTAGCTAGCGATAAAAAGGCCTCAACTTAGTTGAGGCCTTTTTAGTTTGAATCGTCCTTTCGTTCGTATCCTGTCACTATTTCGTCATCTATATCCTATGAAAGTTACATAAACAATATTTATGATTCACCTTGAGTTGCACAGCTGTGCAAAAGAATATTACGAGGTGTATTTTGAACTCTTTGTCCAATGGAGCCATCGGCTCTTCGCCATCATCACGCTGGTTAGCTTTGAGATATAGGATCCAGTTAGTCATCCAAACGCCAACCACACTGATAGGGTTGGTGTTAGCTGCTATCTTCGCCTATTTCATTGCTGTACCCGTTTTATCGCTACTGCTTGATGCTGTGCAGGTACAGTTTGGTGATGAACGCCGTATTGGTGAAATGACGGGTGAATGGACGGATTACTACCTGAATCGCACGCTGCTGTCGCCAATTTCACAATCTCTTTTTTGGCAGCCGTTATCCCATACATTACGTGTCGCAATGGGCGTTATTGTTATCTCTCTAACCCTTGGTAGTGTTCTTGCTTGGTTGGTCAGTCGCAGTGATATGTTTGGCAAAAAATGGTTTGCCACCGCATTGATTGTTCCTTACATGTTACCAGCCTGGACGTTTGCTATGGCGTGGACAACCATCTTTAAAAACCGCTCAACAGGTGGTCAGCAAGGTTGGTTGGAAAACCTTGGTATTCAACCGCCAGATTGGCTTGCCTATGGCGAAATTCCAATCATCATTATTCTATCCCTGAACTACATTCCGTTTGTTATCTTGCTACTGGGTAACGCACTGCGTTCGTTCGATTCCCAGCTTGAAGATTCTGCCCGCATCTTGGGTGCGAAAAGCCGGACGATTACTTTCAAAATCATTTTGCCACTTATGCTACCCGCTCTAGTGTCTGCGTGCGTGTTGATTTTTGCCAAGGTGCTGGGTGAGTTTGGTGTGTCTTATATTCTCGGTTTACCCGTGAATTACGAAGTACTTTCGACATCGCTCTATCGAAGCCTTGAATCACGCCAATCGGGTGTTGCTGCAGTATTAGCAGGTGCCATTATGTTCTTTGGCGTTATCTCGCTACTTATCGATGCATTACTGCTTAAAGAAGCAAAAAAGTTTGTCACAGTGGGCAGCAAAGGCGTTATGCATCGAAGCAGCCCGCTAGGAAAGTGGCGTTTACCTGCCTCGTCGCTTGCTGCTGTTGTATTTATCGTCTCTGTCGCGATGCCGATTTTGGTTCTCGCCCTATCAACGGTGATGCGTATTCCGGGCGATTTCTCTTTGAATAACTTTACGTTCGATTTCTGGATTGGTTCTGGTTTGGCAACCATTGCTGAAAGCAACGGTGTATTGCTGAGTAGCAACCTGTGGAGTGCGATGTGGAATACGTTATGGATTGTCGGTATTGCCTCAGTGTGCTCTGGTTTACTTGGCTTGGTGGTTGGCTATGTTGTCGTACGTAGTCCATTGAAATCACTGGGCTCGATGCTACGCCATATTACTTTCTTCCCATACCTTGTTCCGGGAGTCGCGTTTGCTGCGGCTTACCTCTCGTTATTTGCCATTCCGCGCGGCCCTATGCCTGCTCTATATGGCACCGTCACTTTGCTGATACTAGCGTTGATTGCCGATGAAATGCCCTATGCCTCTCGTGCTGGGATATCAGCCATGATGCAGTTGGGTAAAGACCCGGAAGAAGCAGCACAAATGGCTGGTGCGGGGTGGTTTACTCGTATGCGTTATGTGGTGATGCCAATCCAGAAAGGATCGCTGGTGACGGGGATACTACTGCCTTTTATATCTGGCATTAACGGTTTAAGCCTGTTCGTTATCCTTGCTGTGCCATCAACCGATGTATTGACGACGTACGCGTTAAGGTTGATTGATTACAACTACACACAAGCGGCCAATGCCGTCGTACTCATTATCTGTTTGATTGCCTTTGTCGGCACATATGTCACCCAAAAACTGACTAAGACTAACCTCGCAGAAGGACTAGGAAGCTAATGCCAAATATTCAACTAAACAATGTCTGCAAACAATACGAAAAAAGTGAAGGGCAGGCGGTTAGCAGCCTAGATTTGGAAATTAATGAAGGGGAGTTCATGTGCCTGCTTGGGCCATCTGGTTGCGGTAAAACCACGACATTGCGCATGATTGCCGGATTAGAGAATGTTTCTGATGGCAAGATCATGTTGGGCGATACCGTGGTTGACTCCCAGCAAGACGGTGTGTTTCTTCCGCCTGAAAAACGTAACTTGGGTTTAGTATTCCAAAGCTATGCATTGTGGCCGCACCTAACGGTTGAAAAGAACATCGATTTTGGCTTGAAGCTACGAAAGATAAGTAAAGCCGAGCGTACGAAAACGATCCAGTCGGTGATGGAAACATTAGGGATTGATAAATATCGCTCTCGCTACCCATCACAGCTTTCTGGTGGTCAACAGCAGCGGGTCGCTCTGGCACGTATGCTAGCTGTGCAACCAGACATATTACTGATGGATGAGCCGCTATCGAACCTTGATGCGCGTTTGCGCTTGGAAATGCGTACTGAACTTAAGCGTATCCATAGTACGTATAACACCACCATTGTATTTGTTACTCATGATCAATGGGAAGCTATGGCACTGGCGACCAAGATAGCAGTAATGAAAGATGGCGAACTACAGCAGGTCGGCACGCCGAATGATATTTATGAGCGGCCAGCGAACCGTTTTGTCGCTGAGTTTGTCGGCACACCACCGATTAATATCATTGAATTGGATGACCCCTCTCTCTGCAGCGAGATTGTAAAGCAATATGTCGATAACGTGCTGGGTACCGTTAAACAAGGCTGGTCTATTGGAATACGACCAGAGCGAATGAAGGTTGCAGAAACACCAGAAAACGGTACAGGCGCTTGCTTGACCTTGCACTCAAGACTGGAAAGCATTTTGCCGACGGGTGGTAGCTGGATTTTGGAATTCAGTGTTGCTGATCAGCGTTTCCACGTAAATACCCAAGTGCCACCATGCTTCACCGAAGGTCAGTCTTTATCGTTAGTGATTAAGCCAGAAGATCTACATATCTTTAACGGTGAAGGGCTGCGCGTTGATTCCGCAACATTAAACAACACCATACATAGTCAAACACAACATCTTTAATCTGATTCGTTAGGAGCAATATTGTGAAAAGGAATATGTTGAAGACAACAACGTTGGCAGCCGTTATGGCGTTAACGTTATCAGGAGCCGCAATGGCGTCAACGACGGATGCATTTGATTTAGATGCGCTAATTGAAGCCGCGCGTAACGAAGCACCAATTACGGTGTATGCCCCTTCAGGAAAAATTGTACAAACTGCTGAGAACTTCACTGAAAAATACGGTGTTGAAGCTGTTGGTAACAAGGTAAGTGGCTCAGCTCAAGTCGAAATGATGATCCGTGAATATCGTGCAAGCAATATTCGTGGTGATGTTGTGATCACCGGGGATGCTTCCGCAACCATGGCGCAGCTAATGCCGATGAATGTTGTCGAAACTTGGGTATCGCCAGTCATTGCTAATGACATACCTGAGATTGCAAAAGATCCACTGGTTGTATATGGCGATCCAGCGGTATGGACTTACAACTCTGAAGTTTATGACACATGCCCGGTGTCGAACATTTGGCAGCTAACCGATGATAACTGGAAGCGAAAAGTCGCCCTTCCTGATCCGCTCAATAATGCGAGATTCTTAGATTGGTTCAACCAGATTGAAGCCCACCATGATGATGCAATGGCGGCTGCTTATGAAGCCCATTATGGTAAGCCACTTGTAAGTGAAGAACGCTCTGCAACTCACGCTTGGGTGAAGGCATTGGCACAAAATTCACCGCTACCAACGGACTCAGGTTCAGCAGCAGGAGACGCAGTTGGTGCTCCGGGACAAACAGACCCATTCATGGGTTTAATGTCGACGGCGAAATACCGTGACGTAGCAAGTGGCAAAGTACACTTAGGTATTTGTGAAGGCATGGTACCGTTTGCGGGTTGGTCAACACCAAGTTACGGCGTGATATCGACCAAAACGAAAAGCCCGAATGCTGCGAAGTTGTTCCTGCACTTCTTGATGACTGAAGAAGGGATCAGTAACCAAACTATCGATGGTAAAGTCTCTGGCAACCTAGCTATTGCCCCACACCCGAAAGAAGCCTCTGGCGTACAGAAAATCTACAAGCAGGTATTGCAGTACGATGCATCAACAGGCTTAGACGATTTTGACAATCGTCAAGATTGGGCTGATCTATGGCGCATCCACTTCACGCGCTAATAAAGTCTGCCAAAGTCATATTTATTTACTAATACCAGCCATTGCTGGTGTTAGATCACCTTTATTGAAGAATGGTATGTCCCAAGAATTAAAATTATCACCATTAAACCTTAGTGAGCGTCTCGAAGTCGGGACCGCCATTATTAAAGAAGCTGGCGCAATGGCACGTGAAGCATTTATTGCAATGACGCCGGAAAAAATTGCGTTTAAAGGCCCGCAAGACTTTTTAACCGAAACTGATATTACCGTCGAAGCATTACTGCGAGAACGGCTAAATCAGGCTTTCCCTGATGACGCTGTATATGGAGAAGAAGCAGGGGGCGAGATCAAAGCCAACACATGGATTCTAGATCCGATTGATGGCACCGCTAATTTTGCCAGAGGGATCCCTCATTTCTGTATTGTCATTGCGTTTGTTAGTGAGGGAGAGACTCAGCTCGGTCTGATTTTCGACCCGATTCATAATGAACTGTTTGTTGCCCAGAAAGGGCAAGGGGCAACAATGAACGGCAGCGCCATTGCTGTGGCAAAAACCGATTCATTCGAGGCCGCCAATTTAGAGCTTGGTTGGAATCAACGAGCTTCTCAGGATAAGTATTTTTCAACACTGCAAGGGTTAATTGAGCTTGGCGGTAATGTTCGTAGAAGCGCATGCGGAGCATTGGCATTAGCGTATGTCGCCATTGGGCGAACCGACGGTTATGTTGAATTACATATGAACCCATGGGATTGCTTAGCGGGTTTGTTACTGGTTAATGAAGCTGGTGGCGTGGTGAATAATTTTACGGCTATGGATGATTGGCATAACGGTGGGCCAGTCTTGGCAGCGACGCCAGCATTATCGATAGCCATTGCAAGAAATGCATCCATTTCAATTGATTAATATCGTCTATAGTACAAGGATTTAAAATGAAAATAGCGCCAATATACGAACGCGCCCCAGCACACTTGGTTGCCACTAATATTGGCCCTGAAGGCCAGAGCCTGTACCTTGGTGGGTATGAATCAGCGCGAGACCGCGGACTTCATCGTGAATTTGGGATCACCACTCTCGTGAATTGTGCGGTCAACCTCGATATTAATTATGTCAATGACCCTTACCTAGAAGAAGAGGGCGAGAAACTAGCAGGCGGAAGCGGTGTAATTCGTACCTATAAAATGGGCTTAATTGATGGTCCAGGTAATCCACATCAAATGATCCTTGCTGGGTATTATTTGCTGCACGGCGCATTTACTCAACAACTGCCAGAGAAACCAAGTTACCCAAATCGTGAGCGAGGTAATGTACTGATTCATTGCCGTGGTGGTCGTAGCCGCTCTGTCGCGATCGCCTCGTTGTACATGCACCGTCAGCAACCAGATCAATACCCAACCTTACAATCAGCGATTGAAGCGGTACGTGAACGTCGAGATTTAAGGGAAGATGAATGGTTTGAAACGCCTAAACCCAGTTTGATTGAAGCCATTGAGAAGGCCAACACCATGTTAGATTTGCTTGAAGAGCACGGTTTTGCTTAAGCTACTACCTCGTACAAAATAGATTAGTCCCGTCCTAAAATACGTTAACGATTTATTTTTAAGTCAGCATGCCACCCATGCTGGCTTTTTTTGCACATTAACATTAAGTAGAGAGTTAGCGTGTTGTTGCTCGTAAAATAGGCTCTAGGGTGTAGAGGTAGTCAGATTTAGATGCTGAAGTCGCTGCTTGCAGCCGTCCGATAATGTGCTCAGTGATTTGGGTTATCGGCTGTTTAAATGTTGTAAGTTGATAACTACTCCAGCTTGCCTGTTCAATATCATCAAAACCAATAACCACCATATCGTCTGGAATATGGATGTTGCGCTTTTTAAGCCCATCGACAAAACCGCATGCCAACAGGTCAGTGACACAAAATACCCCGTCAGGCTGATTTTGTAATTGCCCTGCCATATGGCTACCTGATTGGTAGGAAGTATCACCATGACGGATTACATCAACACGGAGACCAGCCTTATTAGCCGCCGCAATAAAGCCTTGTTCTCGTGCCATCAAACCCGATGAACCAATATTAGAGTTCACGACAGCGACATGTTGGCAGCCTTGCTCGACCAATATATGCAGTGCCTGTTGCGCTGCGGTGAAGTTATCAAGTCGAATGTTGTCGGCGTTGGGGTGGGCATCGTGGCGGTTGACCAATATTACCCGCTGTCCATTAGTAATGCATTTGTCTATCAACTCTTTCGGTGGTTGGCCTGACAGGATAATAGAGGCTTCGGCGCGGAAGTTTAGCGTTTGATTTAAGGCGGCAGTGACACTGTTTTTATCGCCTTTGGTGTTTATCACCATGGCGACCTTGTTTATCTGTTGGAGTTGGCGAGTTAGGGTGTCGATAAAACTCGCTTGGAACGGGGTGCTGATATCCGTTGTGATCAAGCTGACAATATTACTGGTGTCATGTAATCCACGTGCGAGATGGTTAACGTGATAACCGAGCTGCTTGGCAGCAGCCATTACCTTTTCGCGAGTTTTGGGTGAGACACTTGCGCCTTCTGTGAAGGTACGTGAAACCGCAGAGCGAGAAACTCCGGCAAGATCGGCGACCTGTTGAGCACTGACAAAACGCTTGTCCGAAGCTGTCATAACGGCTTGAGTATCCATGCAAAAATCAAACTAATTGATAGGCAATTATATGCCATTCAATCTATCGGTGCGATAAATTTAAAACCCAGAAAATGGGTAAATTAATTAATGTAAATTAACGCGTTTTCACTTTAACCAGCCCATTTTTTGAGTATCTTGTCATCTACAAATGAACGGTGTTTTTAATGGAGCAGCAAGATGATTAAAAAGTGCTTAGCAATAACGATGGGATTAATGTTAGCAACCACAGCTTATGCGAATGACATTGAACATTTCGTTGGCTTTGGTACCAGTGACGGTATGAGCCATAATGCCGATTTTCAATTCGAGCCTAACTTCCGTGCTGGTGCGGTGATAAATGATAATCACCGAGTCACAGGGACTTATGCTTATGCAACCGACTCAAGAGTAACGAATTTCTTTGTGTCTTATGACTATATGGTGAAGCTATCAGATACTAGTAACTGGCAGTTGTTAATTGGTGCCAGTGGTGGCCATGAATTTATTAGTCATGGTGATAACGACTGGACTTTGGGTGTTCAGACAGGAATGCGTTATGGCTTTAATGAGCGTTTTACGGGGGAGGTTGGTTACCGAGTCATGGATACATGGGATAACTGGCAAGAGCGTAGTATGTCACAGCTAGACTCATTCTATATCGTGCTTGATTATAAGCTGTAGCATAATTAGCGGTTTGATAAATAGAACAATGAAGCTCTAAGGCCTCATTGTTCTTTGTTGAAAACTTATTGGTTAGCGCGATTCATCATCAAACTGCTTGATCAGTACCGATGTGTCAGCACGCTGATAGCCGCGTTTTTGCAGCTCGGCGTATTTCGCATCGACTTGTTTAGCCAGTTGTAAATCAACACCTAGCTTATCGGCTGCATCAAAACAAATACCTAAATCTTTACGCATCCAGTCAATAGCAAAACCGAAATCAAATTCGTTTTTCGCCATCGTTGTAGCGCGGTTTTCCAGCTGCCATGATCCAGCAGCACCGTGCTTAAGTACCTCTGTCATTTTTTCGATATCAAGACCTGATGACTGCGCTAATGTGATCGCCTCTGAGAGACCTTGCAAGATACCGGCAATACAAACTTGGTTTGCCATCTTGGTAACTTGTCCATAGCCGACATCACCCATTAGGGTTGTCGCCTTAGCAAAGCAGTCAATGACAGGTTTTGCGTGGTCAAATACGGTCTGCTCGCCACCCACCATAACGGTTAAGCAACCATTTACAGCACCTGCTTCTCCACCAGATACTGGGGCATCAAGAAAATGAATGTTTTTTTCAGCAGCTATAGCTGCGATTTCTCGCGCAACCTCGGCAGAAGCGGTGGTGTTATCGATGAGGGTGGCACCAGATTTGGCGGTTGTAAGAATTCCATTATCACCGCAGTACACTTGGCGAAGGTCGTCATCATTACCCACACAGCTAAAAATAAAGTCAGCGTCTTTTGCAGCTTCAGCCGGTGTCAGGGCTACTTTACCGGTGTATGTCTCTGCCCATAGCTCTGCTTTTGCGGTCGTACGGTTATAAACGGTGACCTGATGCCCTGCATTGGCAAGGTGCCCAGCCATAGGGAAGCCCATAGTGCCAAGTCCAATAAATGCGATGTTTGTAGTAGTCATTTTGTTGCTTCCCTGTGTCATTTTGCTGAATAGGGGACTATATCGACCACGCTGATGATATACAACGGAAAATCTACAAATGTGAATATGAATAGATTTCATGTTTATAGGTTGTTATCAAAAGTGTATTTGATTGGGTTGATATTGATTGGTGACAATAATCTCTTGTCTATGAATATTTTCAGCATTATTATGCTCAGGTTATCACTAATTGGCTGAGATTATATTGCTTTCATTTCTTCGGGTTTTACTGTTGGTGTTGAGTGTCGGAATGGTGTGGTCGAGCCACGCTGCGACTGCTCTCGCCCATAATAATCCTCACACAGATATAAAAGCCGCTGCGTATACTCAGTTTTCTCCTTCCGTGGTTTCACAGCATATTGCTGAGTCGTCATCGTTTGATCGGTTCTTTAGTGCTTCCCATAATGGTGCACTAGAACGTCATAATACCGATGAAGAATTGCAGCGGGCGCTCTTTGAGAGCTCTCTTGAGCTGGACAGTCTTTCTCTGGTTGAAAAGAACACGAAACAGCACTCCAGTGATGGTCGCCACTTAGATCTCGGTCTAACGACGTCTTCACGTATGGCATATTTTGCTCGTACAGGTTCTGATGAACGTGAGCCGTTGTATCAGTTGGCGATAGAGTTGCCGATAGAGCCAGCACCAAGTCTGGTGAAAGGCTATCGTATCGACTTTGCACAAAGCCATGACTGGACCTTGCAAACGCCTGCATCCTCTAGCCGAATTAGCGGTTGGAAAGAAAGTAACCTCATTTACACCATCTATCATCACCGTTTATCTTTCGCATAACCCATTCGGGTAATTCACGATTTTAGTCAGCGCATGAATGCGTTTTGGCATATTAAATTCCTGTAGGTTGTACCGAGCCGATTTTTTGGTTTGTGCAAGCTATGGCCGAATTACTGAGCATACAACTTAACCTATTGATTAATAATTGATAATCAAAGCTGTTAGTTAGTGTGCCCTCACTTGCGATTTGCGAGTGAATAAATGGCGAAAGATATGAAAAGACAAACTAATCAACGTTTAATAAACCACTATCCTACATGGAAATATGTGGTACTTGCGGTCACTGTTATTGTAATGATGCTCAGTGCAATCCCGACTTGGTACGGTGAAAATGCTGCGGTACAAATTTCCTCAAAATCATCAAATCAGCCTGATGTCGTTGCTATTCAAAGAGCGTTAGTTAAGCAGGATATTGCAGTAAAGCGTATCGACCAGTCTGAAAATAACACCATTGTCGTACTGCAAGATGAAGATCAACAAGCAAAGGCTAAGTCAGTACTCGCTAACCTAGAAAATGCCAATATCTCAGATGCTCAGATAGCATTGTCACTTTCCCCAGCAGCACCCGAGTGGTTAACTCGTATGGGATTTGAACCGATAAAACTTGGTTTGGATTTACGAGGTGGCGTGCAATTCTTACTGGATGTCGATGTTAATCAGGTATACAAAGCGCAAGGTGATCAACTGCAAGAAGGGCTGCGTCAGCATTTCCGAGAGCAAGGCGTACGAAGTGTTCGTTTTAGCACTTCGGATGCCGGTGAAGTATTGGTACGCTTGCCTAGTGCAGAGGCCAATAGCATTGCCCGCAAATATATACGTACCCAATACCCGCAATGGCAGGCAACGAATGCGAGCGGCAACGGGTTAGCGATTACCTTAAAGCAAGATGAAAAAACAACACTACGTAACCTGACGGTTCAGCAAAACCTGCAGACTATGCGCAGCCGTATTGAAGAGCTTGGGATCACCGAGGCATTAGTACAGCGTCAGGGTGAGCATCGAATTCGTATTGAGTTGCCAGGTGTTCAAGACCCCGCGGCAGCAAAGAATGTAATTGGTGCTACGGCGAGCCTAGCGTTCTACCCCGTAAAAGAGCTGGGTACTGGTAGCACCATGACCTTGCCAGATGAAAATGGACGAGAAGTACGCGTTGCTCGCAAGGCGATTCTTGGGGGCGATCATATTGTCGATGCCCGTGCTAGCTTTGGTGAAATGGGAACTCCAGAGGTCAACATTACACTCGACAGTGCTGGTGGCCGAGTAATGTCAGATTTCTCTCGCCAGAATATTGGTAAGCCAATGGCAACGGCTTTCAGCGAATATAGCCGAGATGAACAAGGTAATTCAGTTCAAGACAGTAAAATTATCAGTGTTGCCACTATTCAGAGCCAGTTGGGTAATCGCTTTAGGATCACTGGGGCGGGATCGCTTCAGGATGCCCAAGAATTAGCACTGTTACTACGCGCAGGTTCATTGACCGCGCCAGTGACGATAGTTGAAGAGCGAACGATTGGTCCAACGTTAGGGGCTGAGAATATTCAAAATGGCTTTGCGGCATTGGCGCTGGGCTTAGGTATGACGCTGGTCTTTATGGCACTGTGGTATCGCCGCTTAGGCTGGGTTGCAAACATCGCTTTGGTGACCAATATGGTCATGCTGTTTGGCTTATTAGCGATGATCCCTGGAGCGGTACTAACCCTGCCAGGTATTGCCGGATTGGTTTTGACGGTCGGTATGGCTGTTGATACGAATGTACTAATTTTTGAACGTATCCGCGACAAACTTAAAGAAGGACGAAGCTTAGCTCAGGCCATTGATCGCGGTTTTAGCAGTGCATTTAGTACTATTTTTGATGCGAACTTCACCACCATGATCACCGCTGTTGTTCTTTATGCCATTGGTAACGGCCCGATCCAAGGGTTTGCTATGACATTAGGATTAGGGCTGTTAACGAGTATGTTTACCGGTATTTTTGCCTCTCGCGCCATTATCAATTTGGTGTGGGGACGTGATGCACGACGTGAAGTGAGGATTTAAGTATGTTGATTACAATGAAAAACGCGACTAAATGGCGTCACGGCACCAGCATTATTTCAGTGATTGTGTTATTGCTTTCAATTTTTACCATTGGCTTTAAGGGCCTAAACTGGGGGCTTGATTTCACCGGTGGTATTGTTACAGAAGTTCAGCTAGAAAATACGATAAGCTCGCAATCTATCAATCATGCACTTGATAATGCGATGGGACAAGATGTCAGTGTCATTGCAGCAGGTGAGTCAGGGCGCTGGGTATTACGTTATGCCATTCCAGAGCAAGGTGAAGCACCTGATGTTGGTGCTATTTTGCAGACACTGAATACTGATGTACAGGTATTAAATACCAGCATTGTCGGGCCGCAAGTCGGTCAAGAGTTAGCAGAGCAAGGTGGCTTGGCGCTACTTATCGCTATTCTGTGTATTTTGGGTTATCTCAGCTTTCGATTTGAATGGCGACTGGCCTCTGGCTCGGTATTTGCTTTAGCGCATGACGTCATTTTTGTGTTGGGGTTCTTTGCCGCGACACAGATGGAGTTTAATCTGACAGTACTTGCCGCGGTTATGGCTGTTTTGGGCTATTCGTTGAATGACTCAATCATTATCGCCGACCGTATTCGAGAGGTACTAATATCAAACCCGAATAAGCCGATTCAACAAGTTAACAATGAAGCCATTGCGGCGACTATCTCGCGTACGCTAGTAACATCAGGCACAACGCTAATGACTGTTGGCGCTTTATGGTGGTTAGGTGGTGGCGCATTGGCCGGGTTCGCGATTGCTCTATTCATCGGTATTTTAGCTGGTACTTGGTCATCTGTGTCAGTGGGAACGGCTCTGCCTGAATTGTTTGGATTAAGAGCAGAGCACTATATGAAAGCACCCGTTACCGACGAGCCATAATTGAAATGTGAGAAAGGAAAGGTCGCTTAGGCGGCCTTTTTTGCTTCTGAGCTTAGATTTGAGTTTTGCAACAAGTGCAGAATAGTTTGCGAAATGCGAATAATAAAGCATAAAGGTAAGTGTTTAGATGATAAATCAGTTGCTATGCTAGCAAGTGCATTTGTTATTGATAGATAAGTTATCGAAAATAGGACAGTTTTATTTATGTTCTTTTTTGTTTGTAGGTTTGGGCATTGATATTGCTTTTATTAGTCATAGGTTGGCCATGCATCTGGTTAACTCATTGACCAATAAAAGAGGCGGCATTATGTATGACACAGAAATGAAGCTAAACCAACAAATTGTACAATTTATCGATAATCAACTTCACGCACTTACGCCGTCTGAAATAGTGCCTGAAGAGCGGTCTGTATTATCCGATGTGAGTAATCGTTCTGCATTATTGCTCGCTATGCTGACGTCTCTCAACCAGTACCTTTCAGGTTTGAAGGCGATAAACTGTTTATTACAGCGTGGTTTTGTTTCTCAGACTCGTGGGCTTTTCCAAACATTAGGCGATGATTACGAAGACATCATTTTTCTTAGTCTGCCTATGGAAGATGGTAAAATGAGTACCTTACACCGTAATTACTTGGCTGATAGCCAAACAGGAGAGTGCCCGACTTGTTATAGCCCATTGTCACGCTGTGAAATGCGCAGTATGATCAGAAATGCGAAACACATTAATCATAATGTCTTTCAGCTCTTTCCAAAAAAACAGGCGTTGCAAGTCTTGCGTCCACACGGTGGTAAACCATGCTCGATTGAAGTGGTTATTGAACTGCATAAACACTTCGCCCATAAAGCCATCTTGCTTACCGTGCTGACAGCGAAAGTGGCACAGAAAGAAAGCATAATGCGTGCGTGTTTGAATTACCGAGCTCATTTAGAAATGATTGACCCTACTGCGGCAGAATCTTCACATTTGCTATCTTCTCAGCATAGCCGAATTAAAAACCATCCAAATATTGCCACAAAAGTTGCTGTATCACTTTAATGATATCGTCCATTTTCAGTTTTGAATAACTGTGTTAACGTCTAAGAAAACCAACCAAATCTAACAGACGTGCTTTTCTTATCGATCAGCACGTTAGTTCAAAAGGATGTTAGGACGAGCATGGGCAAGAAAGCACTAGATACTAAAATAGTCACCGCAGGTCGTGGAAAAAAATGGACTCAATCATTGGTTAACCCGCCAGTGAGTAGGGCGTCTACCATTGTATTTGATTCGGTTGAAGAGATGAAACACGCCACCGCCAATCGTGCCAACAAGGCACTATTTTATGGGCGTCGTGGTACCAATACACATTTTGCATTCCAAGACGCCATGGTTGAGCTAGAAGGCGGTGTGGGCTGTGCATTGTATCCTTGTGGTACGGCAGCTATTAGCAATGCGATTTTGTCATTTGTTAAAACAGGCGACCACGTCTTAATGGTAGACGCAGCTTATGAGCCAACCCGTGACTTTTGTGACAAAATCCTTGTTAATATGGGCGTTGAAACTACCTATTATGATCCAATGATCGGTGAAGGTATTCGCGATCTTATTCGTCCAAATACAACCGTACTGTTTTTAGAGTCACCATGCTCAATTACCATGGAAGTACAAGACGTTCCGACGTTATCTCGTATTGCCCATGAGCACGATCTTGTGGTGATGCTAGATAATACTTGGGCTTCCCCGGTTAATTTCCAACCTTTTGAGCACGGCGTTGATATCTCTATTCAAGCCGCGACGAAATATATCGTAGGCCACTCTGATGTCATGCTTGGTACAGCCGTTGCCAATGAACGCTGCTGGGATCAGCTGCGTGAAAACAGCTACCTTATGGGGCAATGTACGTCGCCAGATGATATTTTCCTTGCGATGCGTGGTCTTCGCACGTTAGGTGTTCGTCTGAAACAGCATGAAAAAAATAGTCTAAAAGTAGCTGAATGGTTAATGGGTCGAGAAGAAGTCGATCATGTTCGCCACCCTGCGTTTGAAACGTGCGAAGGACATGAATTCTATAAACGTGATTTTAAAGGGTGTAATGGTTTATTTTCAGTTGTTTTAAATTGCGGAAATACCGAAGCACTAACAGCGTTACTTGACGGTATGGAGCATTTCAGCATGGGGTATTCATGGGGCGGCTTTGAAAGCTTGATCCTTGCGAATGAAAATATTAACTCAATACGAACAGCGAAAAAGAAAGATTTTGCTGGGCCCTTGCTCCGTTTGCATATTGGGTTAGAAGATACCGATGATTTGATCCGTGACTTAGAACAAGGCTTTGCCCGCTTTAATGCAGTGCTTGCCAGTAGTTAGAGATAGTCAGGGCAATCAATAATGGTTGCCCTTTTTTATAACTAACAATGGCTACGCTTAGTTCACTTCACCTATTTCATGCCCTAGTTGACTCAAGAACCCTTTCATATACTCGGTACGTTGACGAGCCTCTTGCTTTGCCGCTTCTGTATTCATGGTTTTCTCTAGTTGAAATAATTTGATATAGAAGTGATCGAGGCAAAATGCTTTGTCATTACGCTCCCGAGAATGACCAAAAGGGTCGTCTGTGCTGTATAGCGCGGAGTTAAAACTGGTGCTGACTTGAATACAGCGCGCAATGCCAATAGCACCTAAAGCATCTATACGGTCGGCATCTTGAACTATGGCGGCTTCGAGGGTACGTACCGGAATATTTGCGCTGAAGCTGTGGGCTTCAATGGCGTGGGCAATACCAGCATAGTATTGCTCCGGATAATCGATTGATGAAAGAAATGCCAATGCTTTTTCTGCCGCGAGCGAAGACGCTTTATGCCGGTTTGGGTGGTTCTTAGCCAGTGTGACGCAATCATGCAACCATGCTGCCGGAATGATAACTGCTAATTCTGCTTTTTCATGACGAGCGAACTGCTTAGCGGCGGTAACAACCCGCTTGATATGTGAGAGGTCATGAGCTGGATCGGTAATAGACAGTTTAGTGATAAACGTCTGTAGTTGGTTTTCTAATTGAGATAATACTAACTCTGTCATCATTTGCTTCGTATGAAATCACGTCATTGACTATTCTTTAGGTAAACAATACTAAAGGGTATACGATGAGAAAGACATGGTATTGGGCTGGAATGATTATTTTTCCTATAGCTTTAACGGGCTGTACAAGTAGTGATATTGAAAATTATCAGCTATTTCCTGACGAATACGTCAGCGATGTTAAATATGACAGTATCTATCATTATGGTTATAACCAAGGTTGCGAGAGTGCTTTAAACCTTCTGGGTCTTGCGGATATGGATTATCGTAAAGACGATACATTAGATATGAGCGATACACGCTTTAATGAAGGGTGGGATGCGGGCAATCAAGCTTGTACATCTGAACGAACGATTATGCCAACCTCGAAAATACTCGCATCACAACAAAATTGAAGTATCGTTGAACTAGCATTGTTTACCTATAAAAAAACAGACCCTGAGGTCTGTTTTTGTTTGGCAAATTTGAATGCTGATAAAAAATAACCTAGCCTAGATTGTTTCTTAATCGTTCTTGTTAGCGTTCTATATTTGCTGCAATTTACGCATTTGGTTTAGTCAGAGAATGTACTTTTCCATCCTGAAATGAAACAGGTACAACGGCGTGAACTTCAGGTAGCAAGAGAAAAGCATCATCTTGGCTACTGTCCATTTCAACAACAACTTGAAGATAATCACCGAGCGCTTTTTTAAGGCTTGGTGTACGAACTTTCTTACCTTGTTTGCCAAACTGACTATATTGACCTTTACTGGAGTAAACCCAAACCTTGAACGGGTCGCCTCCATTTTCTAATTGCTCGATAAAATCGGCTATGTGTCTCATAAAAGTCCTTTTATGTAAAATCAATATCTTTGTATTGATTAATCCATTATGGAAGGAAGACGATAATTTTCAATTTGAATCACCGTTCCCTCTGTTAGTAATGTGACATGTGTTGCAAAAACTTGCAATTTAAAGACGAAAATTTGCCTAAAAAAGTAGGCAAAGGAAAAGTAGCGTTCGTTATCAATTCCATTTGTACAAACGACTCATAATAGCGTTAACAGCACACTAATTTGTCTGAGGAATAAATTCAAGTATAGGTACGTGTTAAGAGTATATTATGAGAGGCTGATCGTGAAATTTCATTATATAATTCCATGATTTAGGGTGATTCCATTATAAAGCTTCAATATGAATGAGGTTGCTATGTGTTGTGGTTGCTATTGGGTGCCCATAATATTAAATAAAGGGTGAAATAGATGGAAAAGAGTGAATGCGCGTGGGCGATGAAGAAGCCGCTAGAGCGTGAATATCATGACCGTGAGTGGGGGCGAGTACAGAAATCGGATGTCTACCTATTTGAGTTCTTAACACTTGAAGGCGCGCAAGCGGGGTTAAGTTGGTACACCATTCTAAAGCGACGTGAGGCATATCGAATGGCATTTGATCATTATGATTTAGATATGCTTGCTGCTCGAGATGACAATTATGCTGATGAAGTGATTAGCGGGTACGACGTAGTTAAACACCGCGGTAAGATCTGTTCCGTATTCAACAATGCTCGGGCAGCGAAGCAGCTTATTGAGGAGCATGGTAGCTTGGAGAGGGCACTCTGGCAGTTTGTTGACCACCAAGTTGTGATCAATCATTGGCACTCACCGGATGAAATACCGACATCAACCGAGGCTTCTAAAGCGATGAGTCAATTTCTAAAGAAAAAAGGTTTCAAATTTGTTGGTGAAACTATTTGTTATGCTTTCATGCAAGCGGTTGGTATGGTGAATGATCACCTTGTGTCGTGTCCATGTCATCAAGCTGTCTTATGTAATGGTGATAATACTTAACCGCTCTTAAGTGTGTGTGCCTTCTTGACGATGATTCCAGTTTGATGGGTATTTCCGATTGCAGTAATTGATTAAAGTCGCTGGTTTGATAGCCGTTGGACGCGTATTATTTCAACTGTAACGAGCTGCCTTTATATGCTGTAACTTGCTCTTAGAGGTAACCTCTCGATGGTTTTAGCTTTACTATGCGTTTCAACGCTTAGTGCTATGTAGTGGATTTAAATAGAAAACATGACAGAAACACCAGTAAAAGTTATACAAAAAGCGACATGGGTTGGGTCAATCGCCAACGTGGCCTTGGCCATTGTGAAAATAACAGTCGGTAAATTTACAGGCAGTCAGGCGTTGGTCGCTGATGGTGTCCATAGTTTTTCCGATCTAGTTACCGATACGGCTATTTTGATTGGCTCTCGCTACTGGACGGCACCAGCCGATAAAGGCCACCCATATGGTCATGGTCGCTTTGAAACCCTGACTAATATTTTTATCGGGGTAATATTAGCGCTGGTGGGGATCGGCATTGGTTGGGATTCAATCAGTCAAATTGGTCATGAAACCACAACACAGCCAGGTATGCTTGCATTTTGGGCCGCGATAGCTTCTATTGTAGTGAAAGAAGTCTTGTATCGTTGGACGGTGATTCAGGCGAAAAAAATTAATAGCCGCTCCCTTCATGCTAACGCATGGCATCATCGTTCAGATGCTTTAAGTTCATTACCCGTTGCGATTGCGGTTATTGCTAACTATTTTGTACCTGATCTGCACTACCTTGATCAAATAGCCGCTTTATTGGTGACAGCAATGATCTTAAAGGCAGCCTTTGAAATACTATGGCCTGCTATTTTAGAGCTGACAGAAGCAGAAGCAGACACAGATGTAGAAACTCAAATATTGCAATACGCAAACGACATGCCACTCATCAGAGAAGTGCATGCTATTCGTAGTCGTCGGACAGGCAGTACGGTTTTACTCGACTTTCACCTCTTGGTTGACCCTGAGATGAGCGTTGATGAGGCCCATACCATCAGTGAAAATTTCAAGGCGCATATTTTGGCTCAAATTGATGAGGTTGTTGATGTGATCATTCACATTGAACCTTACACTTGCGCTGAGCGGGTCGTTAACCCTTGTTGTGAAGATAAAAGCTGTGACTAAATAAAATTACGCAAACAAAGAGAGGAGTAGTAGCTAAGCTATCACTCCTCTTTTTTTATGGTACTTTTTTGTGAATGTCTCAATCATGAGATAGCTGAAGCCAGTCCCTTTTAACTATCTTCAATTAATCAGATATACATTGAACTGCTTGCTATCGAAGTCAGGAAACTGAGAATATCTTCTTTCTGTGATGGCATTGAATACGTACCTTGAGCCATTGTGGGTACAAAGGAGAGAGCCATGCCTTTAGTTAGAATTAAATCACTGCCATTTGCGCAAGAAGTCCACATTCCAACTGTACTTAATGTGCTATCAAAAGTGATCTCTGAATCCAGTGATATTGAGCTTAATCATGTGATGGCGACATGGGATTATCTAACACCACATCATTATGCGCACAATGGCCATGTAGTCGATTGCCAACCAGCAAACTCACACCCTTTGCTTGTTCATCTTGTTGCACCAAATTTTAATACGGAAGATCAAATTGCTCATATGCTTGAACTCATCGCTGACACCATTGCAAAGCAATTGCCTATAGCAAAAAGTAATATCTTCATCAATTACTCACCAGCATACAGCGACGGTGTATATGATGAAGGGCATGTTGTTGAGTGGGATATGTAGCCTCTGGCCAAGCGATAAGCCGATCAACAACACAAAATTAAAATTAGCCAACGTTCTTTTCGTTGGTTTTTTGTTGGTTATGGATGAGTAATTATGTGCAGTACTATGGCCTAATCGAGTAGAGATGAATAATCATGCGACCAAGAGTAATTTATATCTTGATATTCGCTTAGAATAGTCAGATGTGTTGCGCTTGTTGTTTTTGTAAAGACTTTGTTATTGTTTGTCGGTGGTAATTAAACATGGAATGTCTATGAAAGCATATGAAGCAAACTTTGATGGCTTAGTTGGACCGACGCATAATTATAGCGGGCTATCATTTGGTAATGTCGCCTCAGAAAAAAATCAAGCTGATCCTTCAAATCCCAAGCTCGCTGCCAAGCAGGGTTTAGCGAAAATGAAGGCGTTATCCGATATGGGGCTTGTGCAAGGTGTGTTAGCCCCGCAAGAGCGTCCCGATATTGCCACGTTACGACAATTAGGCTTCACAGGCAGTGATCAAACGGTTATTACGGCTGCAGCTAAACAAGCCCCGAAAGTGTTAGCGGCATGTTGCTCTGCATCAAGTATGTGGACCGCCAATGCAGCCACAGTCTCTCCCTCTGCGGATACTGCTGATAAAAAAGTGCATTTTACGCCAGCGAATTTAACCAATAAATTTCATCGTTCGATTGAACATGAAGTGACGGGACGTATTCTACAAGCCACGTTTGCCGATACTAACCATTTTGTCCACCATCAAGCATTACCCAGCGTTGAACATTTTGGTGATGAAGGTGCTGCTAATCATACCCGCTTCTGCCACGAGTATAGCGACCAAGGCGTCGAGTTTTTTGTTTTTGGCCGACATGCTTTTGATAGTCGTTTACCTGCACCAAGTAAATACCCTGCGCGCCATACCTATGAAGCCTGTGAGGCCGTGGCTCGATTGCATCAGCTAGATAAGGATAAGCTGGTGATTGCACAACAAAACCCTGCAGTTATCGATCAGGGCGTTTTTCACAATGATGTGATTGCCGTTGGTAATAAGAATATCTTATTTTGTCATGAGCAAGCTTTCTTAAACCAGCATGCCGTTTATGATGAATTGTCGCTCAAAATGGGAGGCGGCTTTAAGGTTATTGAAGTGCCGAGCAGTGCCGTGTCTGTCGATGATGCAATAACCAGCTACTTATTTAATTCACAATTGTTAGCCATGCCTAATGGAGAGCATGTGCTGGTGTTGCCGGATGAATGTCGAGATAACCCACGTGTCTGGGCCTATATCGAGCAACTGTTAGCCAATAAGCAAGGAATAGACAGCGTTAAGGTTTTTGATTTAAAGCAGAGCATGGCGAACGGCGGTGGGCCAGCGTGTTTACGTTTACGTGTTGTACTAACAGAAGCCGAACATGCGGCAGTTAATCCAAAAACGTTAATGTCAGACACTTTGTTTAAACAGCTGAATAACTGGGTTGAGAGCCATTACCGTGATCGTATGGCTGAAGCCGATTTAGCTGATCCGGCATTGCTAACAGAATCAAGAACAGCACTAGATGAGCTGACACAAATTCTATCTTTAGGTGCGGTATACCCATTTCAGCGAGTTTAAAGTGATAAATATGAAGATAACGCCGTTAAATTATTGAAGAAGTCCGTGATTACTTTCGATGCGGGCGTGGAATTTGGTATAATTTTGTCAACTGATTTTACCGAACTGTGCCCGTGACGGAGACAACATGGCGAAGCTATCACTACAAGAGCAGATGCTAAAAGCTGGTCTTATTGATAAAAAGAAACTGAAAAAAGCGGGGAAGTCATCTAAAAAATCCCGTACTTTAAGAAAAGAAGCGCAAGCCGCTGTTGAAGAGAATAAAGCAGCACAGCTTGCCCAAGATCAAGAGTTAAATCGCCAAAAGCAAGCTGAAGCTGATAAAAAAGCAATTGCTTCTCAGGTTAAGCAATTGATTGAAATGAACAAGATTGACACCAAAGATGGTGATATTGGCTACAACTTTACTGATGGAACGCTAGTGAAGAAGCTGTATGTTAATAAGCAAACTCAGGATCAACTAGTCAGTGGTCGACTAGCGATTGTACGTCTCCTTGAAGGGTACGCGGTTGTTCCGGGTGTGGTGGCCGATAAAATTAGCCAGCGTGATGAAGAAAGCATTGTCGTTAATAATACGGTTTCTGCTGAAGAAATTGATGAAGACGACCCGTATGCAGAATTCCAGATCCCTGATGATCTAATGTGGTAAGTCATCGACCATATACAAAAAGCCGAAGCCTAGCTTCGGCTTTTTTATTTATCGGGCACTGTTGATTCACAGGTGAATGGTCTATTTGCACGGCATTCTCTTTTTAGCTGCTTAGCATGTTCAATCTCAGGCACGCGTGATATCAGGTAGTCTTTGAAGTTAACACATCGCGCGGGCATGTATTTTCGAGGCTTAAAATACAGGTTTAACTCAAACTCACTGCTGATGTAGTTTTCAAGTACAGGCACGAGTGTTCCTTTTCGAATTTCATTGGCGATCAAGCTTATGGGCAAATAAGCAATGCCACCGCCAGCTATCGCGATATTTTTGAGTATTTCACTATCATCAGCCTCTACCGTTTGCGCGATTTCCACAGAGCTATGTTCACCATTGAGCTCAAAAATCCACCGATTCCCTCCCACTAATGTTGTGGCGTAAAGGCATAAATGATTTTTAAGATCGTCAGGAACCAGGGGTTTACTGTAATCTTGAATATAGCTAGGTGAGCAGCAGGCCATTAATGGTTCTTTTAGCAAAGGGCGCTTCACCAGCAAGCTGTCTTTGTCTTGAAAGCCGCGGTATGTCGCATTTGCCCTGATGGAAAAATCGACATCATGGACATGATCAACTTCAAAAGCGGTTTCAAGTACTACGAAATTAATGGATGGGTGGAGCTGAATATACTCACCAATAATTTGGCTTAAATAGTGCTTAGCAAACAACGGGGTACTGGCTATTTTGATCGTACCCTTATCTTCACTGCTCATGTTTTGGATTTCATTGAATGTATCATCAATTTGAGCATGGATAAGACTGAATTGCTCAAATAGACGCCTGCCAGCTTGGGTTGGAGTAATTTTGCGGGTGGTACGTTTAAGTAAACTAACTCCCATATTTTCTTCTAGCTCATTAAGCCAGCGGCTAGCAGCTGAAGCTGACATATTGTTTTGCTTCGCGGCTTCACTGATTGAGCCGGTACGTACAACATGCAGAAAGAAGACGACCTTGTCTAACATTATCTACCCTGATTAAACCATTACCCTTTCCCAGTTATAGCAAACAAAGTCATTGATATCCAAGAAAGAAAAATCACAGTAATAGAGCATGATCATTCTGCAAAGGTGATTTGCATCAATGTTGGTAATCATCTTGCATGATTATTCTAAACTAGGGAGTTATAACGTGAGTAATGATGGCGAGTGTGACCCGCACTAATATCGAAGTTCACGCCAGTACCATCTTTGAAGCTCTGTATTTTTGGTATTTATATTTAAGGGGAAAGAATGATGCTAAATAATAAGGTTTGTATCGTGACTGGAGGTGCTCAGGGAATTGGGCGCTGTATTGTAGAAACCTTTGCAAATCGCGATGCGCTACAAGTCTACGCTTGTGATATGAATGCTGCCGCGATGGCCGATCTTGAGACAAAGTATCCTAATGTTACCGCAATTGAATTGAATGTTTGTGATCGAGCCTCAATTGCTGCTTTTGTTGAGCGAGTAAAAGCCGACTTTGGCAAAATTGATGTGTTGGTAAATAACGCTGGAGTAACACGCGATAATTTGATTGAAAAAATGACTGAAGAAGACTGGGACTTTGTTTCAGATGTTAATCTCAAAGGTGTCTTTAATATGACTCAAGCGGTTGCACCAGTCATGGTTGAAAGCGGCTCGGGCTCAATTGTTACAATGTCATCGGTGGTAGGGACAGATGGTAACATCGGGCAGAGTAACTATGCCGCAACTAAAGGCGGTGTGATTGCTATGACTAAAGGGTGGGCGAAAGAGTTCTCACGTAAAGGTGCCCAAGTGCGTGCTAACTGTATTGCCCCAGGTTTTGTTGAAACCCCAATGACAGTTGATTTACCAGAAAAAGTGTTGAGCTATATGCGCACGAAAACCCCACTAGGCCGTATGGGGAAACCAGAAGATATTGCCAATGGCGTACTGTTTCTTGCCAGTGACAATGCTTCATTCATTACAGGGCAAACACTTAAAATTGATGGGGGATTAGTGATTTAAGCCAACCCAGTTTGGTATAAACCCAAGTAAGCATGCTAACTCCCTTCCTTCGGTGGTAAAGGCCACCTTGGGGAGGGAGAATGTCGCGTATACTTCCAACGTTCATTCTACTTCGCAGTCATCAACTTTCCGAAAAATGTGTCCACCTATCATTATTCAGGCTATATAGATCTATTTGAATATATGTCAAAACTATCCCCCTAGTCGTCTTATTTCTTTAAGTGATTTTCGTTGAATATTTATTCTTTATAATTCATGGTGCTTTATAAGTTCTAATTAATATGGATAAATACAGTATTCGGTACTGTATTTAAAGATGTAATAAATATCGATAGAAGTGAGATCAATAATAATATCAAATCGATATATTACTTAAATGTAAATATTTAAGACGCGTGTCACTAATAGACGATGCGAACAACGATAACATATATGCCAAATATTGCTGCTATATAATATTCAAGGATGATTATGGATTTATTGTGAAGTGAAACAAAGCTTAGTTAAATTCATGCTTCTCTCTAATTATTGAATTTAAATCGAACAAATTCTGTGCGTCTTGGTTTTTCTCTTTTATGAGTTTCAGGCTTCTGTACCTGATTTTCGAGGATAGTTATATGTCAATTGCATTTTCCCGTCAGCCTTCCGCATTTAGGCTGATGTGCTTTATTATATTACCCGCTATGTTATCTATGTATGGCTTAGTTGCCATTGTCACTGTGTTTATGGTTAATGAATTAGGCATGTCAGAAAGTGATGCGTTTTTAATTAACGGGGCGGCCTCTGCTTTTTCTACCATAATTTATGCATTGGGTGGATATTTAGCGGATAAAATACTCGGTGTTAAGCGTTCACTTATAATGGGTAATATTGGCATTATTATCTCATTGTTTTTACTTAGTTACGCCGCTGCTATTGGTAGCGTCTCATTGGCAATGATTGGTTTAGCTGGTGGTGGGGTAAGTAGGGCATTAGCCAATAACTGTCCTTCAAATATTATTTCAAAAGCCTATAAAAGCGATGATGTTAGGGTAGATAGTGCATTTACAGTCTATTATATGATGATAAATGTGGGTTCATGTATCTCACTGGTTATTACCCCTATAATTGCTCACAAGTACTCTTATTCTGCTGGGTTTGCGATTGCCGGTCTTTGGAATATACTCACTATATTTATCTACCTATCAAAAAGAAGTTGGGTTGAAAATATTGGTGCAAAACCTGATTTCGAAAAAATTAATGTTAAAACTTATCTGTTGATCACTTTAGGACTGATTGGACTTACATTATTGGGTAGTTGGTTAATAACCAACTACAAGCTTATGCAAGTCTTATTAGTTATCGCACTTTCTGTCGCACTTTTTCTTTTTACTCTGTATTTACGGAAAGAAAATGCAGTTCAACAAAAAAAGATGATTGCGAGCTTAATCTTATTGGGATTCTCTGTGATATTTTTCATCCTATATAAACAAATGCCAACCTCGTTAACATTTTTTGCTATCCATAATACTCGCCATGAGTTTCTAGGTATTCCATTTGATCCGGTTTCAACACAAGCATTGAATCCATTCTGGATAATTATTCTCAGTCCTTTATTAGCGATTTTCTATGAAAAAAATAATGCCAAAGGCAATGGTGCATCGTTGCCTTTGAAGTTTGCAATGGGAATGTTCTTTTGTTCGCTGGCTTTTCTTAGCTTAGCCTATGGGGCTAGCTTTATGGCGGATGACACAGGGCGAGTATCTGCTTTTTGGCTTATTTTAACCCACTTATTCCAAGGGTTGGGGGAGCTACTGATCAGTGCGCTTGGCATATCTGTTCTAGCTCAATTAGTACCAAACCATATGATTGGTTTCACCTTGGGCTTCAGAACACTAACGCTGGGCATTTCATCCATTATTGCGGCTAATCTAGCGGTATACATTGCTGTTCCGGAGTCTTCAGACTCTGTTGAATCGCTTCAAACATTACCTGTGTATGCTAGTTACTTCTTTAAAATTGGGATTGGAGCGACTGTTATGGCGGTCATTATGCTATTAACCGCCAAAAAGCTGGATAACTTAATTAATGATAGGAATAACGCAGAGAAGGCCCAAACTGAAACAAGTCAGTAATGATCAACGGCTTCTTGACTAGGCCATCATTACCATTGTGTTGATTAACGAGTAAAAACGCTCTAATAAAGCCCCTTCTTAACAAGTCGGGGCTTTTTACGTTAGTTCTTTCACGCTATAGAGCAATTGTTTAGAAATGTGAGTTGAAAAAATTAGCCTCCCACTCATTGTTGGGTTTTAGGGACTGTAGCCGGAACCAATTCATGATGATGTTAAGCATGGTTATCCTTTAGCCTGAATAGTTGCAGGCATTGACACTTTGCATGATGGATGACAATTAGCCATTTATTGTGAATGACTATACAAAAAATATTCAGCGTACAAGTGTTCGCTGAGTTAAGCTTACAGTTGTACGCTGAGTTTCATTGCAGGTCAATTTCTAATTCTTGGATTGTCGATTTTCGACGGATTTTACATCGAAAATACGATCTAGCGCAGTTTAAGTTATGGCTGGTTGAGTTGATGATGCTGGGATGTATTTCTAATTGTAACAATGAGTTGGGAGGTGGTGGGTGATACGAAGAAGATTGATATTTAAGCCCAAGCAGTCGTTGGGCTTAAATTTAAAGCTGTGTATTAGACAAGAGGTTTAACGCTGTCACGCTCGATTAAGGTTGGTTCGAGTTGGATAATTTTATTGGTATCGCGTTTATTCTGAATTTTATCTAATAAAGTATCAACGGCTTGTTGACCTAAACGGTGTTTAGACTGATGAATAGTCGTTAATGATGGCGTGATATATTTAGCCAGTTTTATGTCGTCATAGCCAACAAGCGATAGATCTTCAGGAACAGAAATCCCTTTTTTATGGGCGGTATTAATCACACCCATTGCCATCATATCGTTACAGACAAAGAAAGCGGTCGGTAACTCTCCACGAGCGAAAACATCATTAAAGGCGATTTCGCCGCCCTCACATTCAAAGTTGCCAGAAGCAATCCACTGTTTGTTGATTTCTAAGCCAGCTTCTTCCATTGCTTGGATAAAGCCAGAAAGTCGCTGTTGAGCTGGCAACTTGTCCAGCGGACCTGTTAAACAGCCAATTTGTTTATGGCCTTGTTCGATAAGGTGACGGGTTGCTAGATAGCCACCATGATGGGAGTTATCTTGGATCTTATCACTCGGGAAGTCGATTGGCCCCCAATCCATGACCACAGTTGGCACTGGCTGGTGGCGGGTGAATAAGTCAAAAGCTTTGCCTTCTACTTCGCTGCACATGAGTAGTAGCCCATCAACACGCTTTTGCAGCAATGTATCTAGGTTAGAGTGCATACGTTCAAGATCGCCTTCGGTGTTACACAGGATCAGGTTATAACCTTGCTGGTAGCAGCGACGTTCAACCCCTTTTACCACTTCACCAAAAAACGGATTGGTTGAGGTGGTGACCAACATACCGAAAGTACGGGTATGGTTAACTTTCAAGCTACGTGCTAAGGCAGAAGGGGCGTAGTTAAGCTCGTCAACGGCAGCAAGGACGCGAGTCGAGATGTCTTCACTGACAAAGCGGGTTTTGTTGAGGACATGGCTAACAGTTGAGGTTGAAACCCCTGCATGCTTTGCTACATCTTTTATAGTCGCCATAAATTCTCCCTGAGCCGTACCCTTATGAAGGGTACGGCAGAATTTGCTTATTGGTGCTCAATAAGAAAGCGTTCCACTTCTCTACGGTGCGGAATTGAGGTTTGAGCACCCATTCGAGTAACAGAAATGGCAGCTGCAGCATGAGCAAAGCGAATGGCGTTATCCATAGCACGTCCTTCTTGAAGCCCCGTTAATAGAGCGCCATTGAAGGTGTCGCCAGCAGCCGTGGTATCTTTGGCATCCACACGGAAGCCAGGGATTTGCTGGCCTTTGCCGTTTTCACTGATCCAAACACCCTGGCTCCCCAAAGTGATCATAACCTGCTTAATGCCTTTGGCATGAAGCTTGTCAGCAGCCAGCTGTGCAGATGTAACATCATCCACTTTTACACCTGTCAGAAGCTCTGCTTCTGTTTCATTTGGCGTAATCATATCAACAAGTTGTAATAAGTCATCTGATAATGTTTGTGCAGGGGCAGGATTTAACACGACACGAGTACCAGCGAGCTTCGCTACTTTTGCGGCAGCTTCAATGGTTGCAAGCGGTGTTTCGAGTTGCATCAGCAAAGTATCAGCAGATTTTATCAGGTGGTGGTGCGGTGCTAAGCGCTCAGGACTAAGACAGCCATTAGCTTCGGCAGAAATCGCGATGCTATTTTCGCCAGTAGCTGCAACTTGGATCATCGCAATGCCAGTTGGCATGTTTTGCTCAATCATAACGCCTTCAATGTTCATGCCTTCTTTTTCAAAGTCATTACGAATGTTATGACCAAAGCTGTCATCGCCAACTGAGGCAATGAAAGCTATATCAGCGCCTAAACGGGCGGCAGCAACCGCTTGGTTTGCCCCTTTACCACCAGGGATCACACAGTAGCTATGGCCGTGCAGTGTTTCCCCTGGGCGAGGGAAAGAAGCAACTTGAAGAACATGATCGGCGTTCACACTGCCAAGAACGACTAATTTATTCATAGAGGGACCTTTCTCATTTATTTTGGCCAAAATGTATGGGTTAGCATGGTGATGAAGATACAAGTGCTAAGCGATAAATTTTGTTTGACTTGTTATGTTGAAATTTAAGCTTCTTGAATAACCAAGAAGCTTAAATTGGCAAAGTTCAGATAGGATTACTCTGAAACTACTTTTAGTGGCACAGGAATATTGGTTTCCACTTGCTCACCTTTTAGCATCTTGTCAGCAGTTTCTACGCCAAGTGAACCGATAAGATCTGGCTGCTGGGCGATTGTTGCACCTAAAATACCGCGTTTAACGGCAGCAATACCGTCGTCAGTACCGTCGAAGCCAACAATAAGTACGTCTTTACCTGATGCTTGAACAGCACGTAGTGCGCCAAGTGCCATTTCATCGTTCTGAGCAAATACAGCTTGAACATCTGGGTTTGCAGCCAGCATGTTCTCCATGACGTTTAGACCTTTAGTACGGTCAAAATCTGCAGGCTGGCTAGCCAATAGATCCATACCATGTGCGTCTACAGCGTTCATGAAGCCTTGGCCTCGTTCACGTGCTGCTGAAGTACCGGCAATACCTTCTAGTTGGATAACGCGGGCTTTCTCGCCTACTTTTTCCATGATGAATTTACCAGCCATTTCACCACCAGAAACGTTATCAGAAGCGATGTGGCTAACCACCTCACCACGGCTTGCGCCACGGTCTAGGGTTAGTACTGGGATGTTAGAACGGTTTGCGATGCGAATCGCATTTGAAACTGCATCAGAATCGGTTGGGTTGATTAGAATTGCTTTTACACCACGTACCGTAAGGTCTTCTACATTAGAAAGTTCTTTGCTTGGGTCATTCTGTGAATCAAGAACAATTAGGTTATAGCCAAGCTCTTGGGCTTTAGCCTCTGCACCTTCCTTCATGGTAACGAAGAATGGGTTGTTTAGAGTCGAAACCACCATTGCCATTGTGTCTTGCGCTGCAGCTGTCGAGCTGAATGACGCGGAAATAACAGCGGCAGAGATCAGGGTTGCTAACTTTTTCATTCTGTTTTCCTTTCTACATATGTCGGGTTAGTGTGCGGGCAGGGGGAACTACCCGCTTTGCTAGAAAATCTAGTGTCAGAGGTATATTTATTTTTTATTATCTACAAGGACTGCCAGCAGAATGACCACTGCTTTTGCAATCATTTGGTAGTATGAGGACACGTCTAGTAGGTTAAGTGCATTATTCAAGAAGCCGATAATCAAGGCACCAATTAGGGTACCCATAATACGACCTTTACCACCTGCTAGACTTGTGCCACCAAGGACAACGGCTGCAATCGCATCCAATTCATATCCCATGCCTGCAGTAGGCTGAGCTGATGAAAGACGAGAAGCGACGATAATGCCAGCAAGAGCGGCTAATAAACCGCAGATTGCGTAAACGCCAATCTTAACGCGATCAACATTGATACCTGATAGACGTGCCGCTGATTCGTTGCCGCCAACAGCATAGATGTAGCGACCAAAGCGAGTGTGGTTTAGTAGGTACCAAACAGCAGCAAACACAATAACCATCATCCAGATTGGTACTGGGATACCTAGAGCGTAACCTGTACCAAACCAAGCAAAGCTATCGGCAACATCGGTGAAACCTGTCGAAATAGGGCGGCCATCGGTGTAAACCATCGTCACACCACGTAGTAGTGTCATGGTCACTAGTGTTGCGATGAAAGCCTGTACTTTACCTTTAGCGATAATGATACCGCTAATAGCACCCAGTGCAGTACCAGCAACTAGGGCGGTCGGTACAGCAACCATTACAGGGACTTCAAGGCCAATCATGGTTGCGGCAAAAGCACCACACAAGGCAAGTACTGAGCCCACACTCAAGTCGATACCTGCAGTCAAAATAACCAATGTCATGCCTACAGCAATAATGGCATTAATTGATGTTTGACGAAGAATGTTCAGGATGTTATCGACGGTGAAAAAATTTGGATTCAGAAATGAAACCACCACGATTAATAAAATCAGAGCGATTAAAGACTTCTGTTCAATTAACCATTCTTTGCTAAATAGCTTAGTGCTACCTGAGTTTTGTTCTTTGGTGATGACGTTGCTGCTCATGCTGCTACCTCGTTGATTTGTTTACCCACAGCGCAGGCTAGGAGTTTTTCTTGGTCGGCGTCTTCGGCCATGAATTCACCGCTGATCTTGCCTTCATGCATAACCAGAATGCGGTCGCTCATGCCGAGTACTTCAGGCATTTCAGATGAAACAAGGATGATGCTCATTCCCTCTGCTTTAAATTGGTTAATAAGCTGATAGATTTCTTTCTTGGCACCGACATCGACACCACGGGTTGGCTCATCAAGGATCAGGACTTTCGGTTTGGTCATCAAGCCTTTGGCTATTGCCACTTTTTGTTGATTACCACCCGACAAGTTACCAATGATTTGGTCTCGAGTTGGTGTCTTGATGTTGAACAGGCGAATGAAGTCTTCAACCGCTGTTACTTCGTCGTAGTGCTTAAGCTGTATACCTGTCGATAGCTGCTCTAATGCACAAATAGACATGTTTTCTTTTACGGATAAGCCTAGTACAAGGCCATCGCCTTTACGGTCTTCAGAGATATAGGCAATGCCGTTCGCCAAACCATCTTGCGGGGTGAGCGGGTTAATGGTTTTACCATCTAACACAATATCGCCAGAATCACGAGACAGCGCACCGAAGATCACTTTCATTAGCTCGGTACGACCTGCGCCCATTAAGCCAGATACCCCTAAGATTTCACCTCTATCTAAGGTAAAGCTGACATCATTGACGCCATCACCACAGAGGTTTTTTACTTCAAGGCAAGTTGTACCGTGTTTGACGTCAATGCGTGGATATTGCTCCTCAAGACGACGACCAACCATCATTTCAATCAGACCGTCTTCATTGGTATCAGCAACTGCACGTTGGCCTATAAATTTGCCATCACGCAGCACCGTGATGTCGTCGCAAATTTCAAAAATTTCTTTTAGACGGTGTGAAATATAAACAATGCCACAGTTTTCATCGCGTAGCTCATTGATCACTTTGAATAGTGATTCGGTTTCTTTATCAGTCAAAGCATCAGTCGGTTCATCCATGATGATAACCTTAGATTTGAACGACAGAGCTTTGGCAATTTCAACCATCTGCTGTTCACCTAAACTCAGTTCACCAAGGAGTTGGCGAGAGCTGTGTTTAACGTTTAGGCGTTTTAATAGCGCATCGGCTTCGGCATACATGGCAGACCATTTGATTCCGCCAAAGGCATTGGTTTTCTCACGCCCAAGGAAAATGTTTTCTGCAATGGTTAGTTCAGGGATCAGGTTCAATTCTTGGTGAATAATACTGATACCCGCTTCTTGTGAATGACGAGGACCGTTAAAGTTAACAGTTTTGCCTTCATAGCGGATTTCGCCCGCATCCATGGCATAAATTCCTGTCAGGGATTTCATCAGGGTTGATTTTCCAGCCCCGTTTTCTCCCATCAAGGCCATTACCTTACCGGGATAGACATTTAGGCTAGCCTTATCCAGTGCTTTAACGCCTGGAAAGGCTTTTTCGATGTCTTTTAGTTCTAAAATTGGCTGTTTCATGTCAATTCCTTGCAACTAACTCAATGATGTGTGGTTAAAACACAACGCCGGCTTGGAAAATCACATTGGCATACGGGGTACACTCCCCGGTACGGATAACGGCTTTGCTGTTTTGGGTATGCACTTTGAATGCTTCGTGAGTCACGTAGGTAATGCTAATTGCTTTACCACACATTTCTTCTTCATCACGGATTAAGGTGATAAGCGCTTCATGGTGCTCTGGGCTGATTTGCTTGAACTCTTCTGCCATCACAACCCCTTCAATCTGCATTTCACCCAGCAACGCTTTTACCGTTTGGATAAAAGTTGGTACGCCCGGAATGAGTGCAAGGTCGATGCGTTGAGTGTCGTCTGGGATTGGTAGACCTGCATCGCACACAGTTACTTCATCAGTGTGGCCTAATGTGGCGACCAAATAAGACAGCTCAGAATTGATGAGTGCACTTTTTTTCATGCTTAAACCTTAGTTATTGATGGTGGTGATGCTTTAACGTTATAACCAGCCGTGGTTTATTTTTCCGTTCTCTTTTTTTGTCATCGAAACGATTACGCAAACGTTTCGATGGCTGTAAATGTAAAAGCAAACGTTTCGATGCGCACTAAGTATGGCTAATTTTTGTGATTCAGATCAGAAGATTTATGCTTCTAGTGAATACAATGTGAGCTGAAGGGCGTTGAAGGCCTGATCCACTGTCAGTTTTTGGTCAGGGAGCCTTTAAGGAGACGGAATATTTTGAAACAAACCATGATAAAAGCGTATTATCCCTTATGCGATTCGTTTTAGTACTTGTAGAATTCGCGGAAAATGCTTTTTCACGCTGTTATGTAATATTACATGGAAGGTCTATGAGTTTATCTTTGCTCGATTTTAAATTGCTATTTATTAGCCTAGCCCCGAGCTCAGTGGTAATGCTACTGTTTGCTCTCAACAGAAAAAAGATGTGGCTAGCAAGGTTGTCATTGGTCGGAATGGTTATCGCGGTAATTTTTTTAGCAGTATTCCAATATTTAGATTACAAGCACTTTGAAAATTGCTTGCTGCAAGGGGAAAGCTATAACAATTTCTACAGCAAATGCATCAAACGCTCTGATTAGCGTAATGACTAAGTCATTGTGGCAATAATCACCTGAGAATGTGGGAAGGCTGCATATACCTCCATACCAACAGTGAGGGGTGATTCAGTGTTGTCCGTATTTTCTACAAGTGCACAGATTTCATTTTCGGCACTGATTTTTAAAAATACCTCAGTGGAATGGCCATCTGATTTAATCGATGTCAGCGTGCCCTTCAGCTGGTTCAAAGCATCGTTTTTATTTGGTTGTTGAGTTGTTACGCTAATAGCCGGACCTTTGAATAAGGCAACAACATCTTTTCCTACATGAAGTTTTAATCGTACTGTACTGCCGTGAGTAATTGTGGCGTGTATGATTTCACCACTAGGCAATTCAATTTTAACAAGATCATGAAGGTCATGGTTTTCAATAGCAATAATACTGCCAAATAACTGGTTTCGCGCACTGGTTTGTAAAGAGAGCTTGCTCATTACACCGAGTAAGCTGTGAAGTGGTACATTATCGTCATTAAGGGCTTGCAGTCCCATGCTTTGAATGTGATCAAGCAAGTCATACATTTGTACTAAGCGCTTACCTTGGTGAGTTAATACCGCACCACCTCCACCTTTACCCCCTTTTTCACTGTCGATGATAGGGCTGTCAGCACGGTTGTTCATATCTTTAATGGCATCATAAGCCGCTTTATAACTAATACCCGCCGCTTTTGCGCCTTGGCTGATGGATCCTGTTGCTTCAATGGCTTTTAGCAGAGCGACCCTGCGAGGGTTAGCAAAAACTTTGCCATCTTGAGAGAGCGTGAGCAGGGCGTCAAAATCCATCAAATATGCTCCTATTAAGCGATGTGGTTCAGATCATGAATACACTTTCATAATTGTCGTAGAGTATACCTGATTTTTTTACAGGTTCGATGATTATACCCATCGTCGAATATTCCTGAGCATTCGATAGGATATTGATAAAAATGAACAAAAAACAAACACTGTTATTTATTTTGAATGATGCACCTTATGGTTCCGAGCGCTCTTTTAATGGCTTAAGACTAGCGATTAACCTCAATGAGCAAGAAGGCATAGAAGCGTCGGTTAAAATCTTCTTGATGTCTGATGCTGTCAGTTGTGCTTTGCCAAAACAGCACCCTGGTGAAGGATATGACATTCAGCAAATGCTCGAGATTTTATTAGCGCAAGGGGCTGAAGTTAAGCTATGTAAAACGTGCTGCAACGCCCGTGGCCTAGCTGACTTACCTTTGATTGAAGGGACGAAGATTGGCACGCTTGATGATCTCTCAATGTGGACATTATTTGCTGATAAGGTAGTCACTTTCTAATACATTAATTCTGCTGGGGATGCATTGAACTGACTTATTCTAGGTTGGTTTAACCATTCCCCTTACCAATCTATTTTGTTGATCTTACTCTAGAATTTACACCCTACGACATGGTTTTACGCTGACTTACTTTCCTATACATTTTTTTACACTTTTCCCCGTAAAGTAAAAATTCTTTCCAAGGATGAATAAACTTCTCATCAAGAGAAGGCATGTATAGGGCGTACTAAGAGGCAAGTGAATGCATCTTGGTGACATGAATACCTTAGGGTTGAAAATGAAAACTAAACAACTAGTGCCGATGCTATTTATTTCGGTATGTTTAATTTGGGGCACAACGTGGTTTGCGATGGAAGTTGCGGTGCAAACCATACCACCCATAATGGCAACAGGGCTGCGGTTCTTCATTGCGGCACCCGTTCTTGTGGCATTAGCATATTATTTTAAGCAGCCTTTAGTGTTTCCTAAAGGGAAGCAGCATTGGATGTTCGTGGTGGCGATATTCTATTTTGCGATTCCGTTTACCTTAATGATTTTTGGTGAGCAGTATATATCATCGGGTCTTGCTGCCGTCATTTTCGCCAATATGCCAATTGCTGTGTTAACTGTCTCGAGCATTTTTCTTGGATTAAACTTAGCAAAACACCAGTTGCTAGGGTTGCTGGTGGCTGTGATGAGCCTGAGTGTCATTTTGGTGAATGAAATGACAATAGGGGGATCGAGCTATGCCATTGGCATGAGTGCGTTAGCATTGGCGGTGATCATCCATGCCTTAATGTATGTGATGGTTCAAAAGTATTGTAAAGAGATACCGGTGCTTACATATAATGCGGTGCCCTGTTTTATTGCTTCAATTGTATTAGTGATCACTTCGATATTTTTCGAGCGGGCAAATGTTAATACGTTTTCTCTGGAATCCATTTGGGCGGTGGCGTTCCTTGGATTAATCGCCAGCGTGGGCGGTATTGTTGCTTACTTCAAGTTAAATCAAGTTTCGTCGCCATTTACCGCTTCGATCTGTTTTTTAATCTTCCCTATCGTCGCGTTGGTGATTTCTGCTGTCGTCAACAATAGCGCTGTTTCTTACCAATCAATGGCTTTATTGTTGCCGCTGTTTCTCGGTATTTTGTTGTCGAAAACAGATGTCGCATTTTGGCAGCGTTATGTCATGAGGAAGCCAAAGAAATGTGCGGCTTGTATGGCTGAAGAGTTGGCTTAACGAACCGTAAAATAAGCATAAGCGCCAAAAGGGTAGCGCTTATGCTTTATATAGTTACTGTGGGGTAGCAGCCTCAGGGTTCTCGTTTTTCTCCGATGTCGACATGGCATGTTCGCGAACAATGCACAAATATAAGCAAGGCACAATAAACAGCACAATAGGTACTGAGAACAGTAGGCCATAACTGAGTGTGAGTGCCATTGGCCCCATGAAGACATCGGTACCTCCAATGCCATAAGCCAGCGGTAGTAGCCCGACGACAGTGGTGACCGAGGTTAATAATATAGGGCGGAGGCGACTAATCGATGCGGTGATAACAGCATCGAAAATAGCCATGCCTTCTTCTCTTAGTTGATTTATCCGACTGATCAATACCAAGGCATTATTAACAACAACCCCGCACATCCCTAATACCCCGATTAGCGCGAACAAAGAGAGGGGTTGCATGTGCAGGAATAGGGCTGTTAGTGATGCGACCATGGCAAACGGGATCACTGCAATAACCAGTAACGGTTGAACCAAAGAGCCAAACATGATCGCCAGTACAAAGTAAATGCCCAGTATTGCTGATGGGAATGCAACCACAATTCCCCCTAACGTTTCATCTGTTGCTTCGGCTTCACCGCCAATATCGAGGGTAATACTTGGGTCGATTTTTCCTTCGAGTGCCGCGCCAAGCTCTTCCGTAATGTCATCGGGAGTTAATGCATCATCGATAATTTGTGCGGTGACAAGTACTTGGCGATCGCCATTAAAGTGCAATAGTAACCGTGGGGTCTCGACGTATTCTACATTCGCTAATCGGCTCAGCGGCACTTGGCTACCGTCAGCGGTATATATTTTTGTATTACGCAACTCATCCAAGTTTCGGTATTGTTCTAGCAAAATCACGCGTAAACCGACTTCTTCATCACCTATCCAAGTTGTTGAAATGCTTTCACCATCAAATGCAATGCGTAATGTGGAAGCTAAATCATTTACGGTAAGACCGTAGCGGGCTAACCATTCATATTGCGGAATGATTTGTAGCTGCTGATCTTGCAAGGCTTCATTATGGCTGACTTTATCCAAGGCTGGATGAGCCGTTAACCACTCCGATATCATAGCGACAGCTTTGTTTCGTGCTGTTTGGTTATGACCAATGACCCTGACTTCAACGGGCTCTCCTGGAGGAGGACCACCAGCATCTACCGTGAATTTAATGAAGGGAACACTGTCTAAATTGCTGAGCTTCGTCGATAAATCATCGGCGATTTGATCGGCACTACGTGCCCTATCTTCGAAGTTTGTTAGATTAATCAGCCCAATACTAACTGGTGTTGAATAGGTCATTTCATAGCTGAGCAACTCTTCTGCGGGAAAGGCTGTAATTTCCCGCTCGAGCTCTGCATGGGCTTCACGAACTTTGTTCATCGGTGTACCGGGTTTTACCTCGGTATGCACTTCTATATATTTCGCGGCTTGGGCAGGAAAAAAGTCAACTTTCAAGCTGACAAGTATTCCCCCTCCCAAAAGCAATAACACGCCAGATGCCAGCAACACTTTTTTCTTATTGTCCACTGCGGTTGTCAACAACAGGGAATAGCGTGCCGTGATAGCATCAAACGAAATAAGGCTTTTGCTCTCTTTTTTCTCTTTCGCTAACGATTCAGAGAGGTGAGCGGGCAGGGTGAAAGTACATTCAAATAATGAAAAAATCAGCGCTAAAATCACGGTCATTGGGATCACTGCCACTTGCATCCCGAATTCCCCCGGCACAAAAAACATAGGGATGAATACCAGCACTGTTGTTGTCAGGCTGGCAATGATGGGTTTGTAAACCTTCATCGTGCCATCAATTGCGGCTTGAAGTGGGCTGGCTCCGAGCTCTTTCTCTCGGTATATACTTTCAGCGATGATCACCGAGTCATCCACGATTATCCCTATCACCAATAGCAGGGCTGCAAAGGTGATACTGTCTAGGGTCATGCCAAGGGCTGGTAGCAACGCCAAAACCCCGAAGACACAAAATGGAATAGAAACGGCGACCCAGAAAGCAATCTGTCGCTTGAGGATCAGACTCAACACCACTAAAACGAGTATAAGACCAATGCCGCCATTGGTGGTAACGATAGAAAACTTGTCATCCATATCTTTGGCGAGGTTGATTGAGGTATGGAAGTCAAACTTACCGTTCATGCGTTGCTTTTCAGCGTCTAACAGCCCTAACACACTGTCGATAGCGACACGTACGTCTGCGTTAGCACTCTTGGTAATATTGAATAAAATGGCAGGCTGATTGTTGATCATCCCGTATTCTGTGGCTTTTTCGAAATCATCGCTGACGGTGGCAATATCTTTTAGCCGGATCATCCCTCCACCCGGTAAGACCTTTATGATTGACTGCTCGAGCTCTTCGACGGTGGTAACTTGGGTTAGGGTGACAATTCGGTGCTCTGATTGCCATGACTCAACAACACCACCTGAGACCGACAGGTTTCGACTATCAACTGCCTGAATCACGTCATTGAAGGTAAGTTGGTAGCGCCTGACTTTATTAGGGTCGACTTCAATCCAAAATTCACGTTCTCGGAACCCAGACATCGTAGCTGTACCTATCCCTGGTATGGCACGGATCTTCTTCTCTAAATTACGGGTATATTGTTGTAAGTCGGCATAATTGGCATCGGTGGTAACACCAAAACGTAATACCTCGAAAGATGATGTACTTTCTTGTAATACCAGCGGAGGATCTGAAATGTCTTTGGGTAATCCGCTAACCCTATCAACCGCTTGCTGAATTTTTCTGACGACATCGGCAATATCGGCGTTTTCATCCACTTCCAGCAAGATTAATGATGTCCCTTCACTTGACTCCGAGGTCATCTCGCGGATGTTTTGTACTCCCCTTAATTCCTTCTCGATTTTGTTGGTGATATTCAGTTCAATATCTTGTGGGGATGCTCCTGGATAGTGGGTAATGATCTCCACTTCAGGGAAGGCTATTTCCGGCAACTCTTGAAGTTTTATGATGCTCATTGAGGATAAACCTATAGCAAACACCATAATAGTGAGTACGCGGGCAAGAAAGCCGCGCTGAGCAAAATACGAAATGATAGATCGCATGCTGGCTTCCTTTATACGTCTGTGGTTGCGTGAAGCGACATTCCAGGTCGGAACATTTCTTGGTTGTTGGGAATTTCAATATCGACAGGGTAGGCCAGAGAGGCGTCGTCAAGCTCGACACCAATGCGTTTAATTCTGGCGTCAATTTTTAATGTTGGGTTAGCATCGCTCCAAACCTGAATCGGTTGTCCAACACTTAGATTTTGAATGTCATGTTCGCTGGCATGTAGGCGAATAATGATTAACTTAGTTGAAACTAAAGAATAGAGTGTGGTGCCTTTTTCAACCCAAGAGCCTTTTTCGACGGTTTTTTTGACGACGTAGCCGTCAATTTCGGCATTGATTTTTGTATTGTCTAAATCAATGAGAGATTTCTCGAGCTCAATTTGTGCCAGCTGCACTGTCGCTAATGCCGCTTGGTAGTCGGCTTCTGCAACATCAAGTTCATTCTGGGATAAGCTATTTTTCTGCTTGAGTTCTTGATAGCGATGATAAAGGCTTTTCTTTATTTTTAAATCGGCCTTTACTAACGCTAGATTCGCCCTTTGTTTACGCACATCTAATTCAAAATCTTCAGGCAATATGGTTATAAGGGTATCGCCTTTAGCGACAGTCGTACCGGGCTGTAATGGGTAATTTTCAATTACTCCACTTACTTGTGAAACAATTTCTAATGTTTGTTTAGCCTTGGCGTTACCAATTAAATCAACGGCATAAGCGTGATTGGAAAGCAGGAAAGATATTAAGGTAAGAGATAAGAAAGATAGCTTATTCATATTAGTTCCTTGAAATATGAGTATAAAACTATCTTATTCCTCTAGATGTGAAAAAATCGTCGACACATTCAAAATATCGCTTTGTTTTGTCGTAATGTGAATGCTATAAGTTATTGAGTTAGTACACTTTAATGAGAATGTTGTGGGGCGTTCTTCAATTGATTCGAAAACGTGGGAAGTTATTATTTACGATGGATATTTTGGATGAAATATWYATATTTTATTCAGTTTATAGCGATAATATAAATTAATTAGAAGCATGAAAGTGAATATATAAAGCGGGCATTCGCTGCCCGCTTTGTTAATGGAAATAAAGTGATTAAGCCGTTTGAGTCTCTTTACCTTCACCACCGTCTTCAACATCGGTCTCAATGAGCTTGTTGAGACGAGGAGCAAGATAAACACAAACAACACCGACAATCGCTGACGCAATGGCAAGCATGTAGAAGTAGCTACCGTAGGAAGCCAAGCTTTCTACAGGCGTCATTTCTACTTCGCCGCTGGATGACAAGCCAGCCACCCAAGCTCCAGCAACAGAGGCGATAGCGAGCGTCATGTTCCATGCGCCATAAATAAAGCCACGGATACGGCTTGGGAATAGCTTGGCAATCGCAGACAAGCCTAGCGCCGAGATTAATAGTTCACCAATAGCAAACAAGAAATGCGGTGCGGCAATCCAGAACGGATTCAGCATGCCGTTTTCGTCGCCAAAGTACTGCGAGAAACCAGCACAAGCAAACGCCGCAGAACATATCAGCATACCCAGCGCAAATTTACCCGGCATGGAGAGATCTTTGCCTTTTTCACCCAGTGTCGTATAAATATGGGCCAGTATGGGGCTAAGGAATATGATCCACATCGGGTTAAACGATTGATAAGAAACAGGGTTAATGGCAATACCAAAAATCTCAGCTTCAACGTTATTAATCGCGAAGAAGTTTAATGAGGTTGGCATCTGGTTATACAGAATAAAGAAGGCCAGTGCCTGCCCCATTAAGACGAGTCCGACGATCATACGTTTACGGCTAGTTGGCTGCTCTTTTTTCATCTCTTTGGTGATCAAGAACAAAATAGTCAGTGCAGCTAGCGCCAACACAAATTGTGCCAGTGGCAGATTGGTGAGCAAGTAGCTAGCGGTGGCAACGGCGATCAGTGCGCCTGATAGGAACAAAGAGTTCGTTTTGAACGGAATTGCTCGCTTGTCGGCTTCAGTTGCCTGCTTGATTTTCTTGTTCAGCAATAAGTAAGTGATCACATTCACAGCCATGCCGACACCCGACAAGATAAACGCCGATGTCCAGCCAATGCTGTACGCCATAATAGGTGCGCCAAGCTGAGCAACAAATGCACCGATATTGTTTACCATGTAAAACAAGGTATAGGCTGCATCGAGGCGAGGATCATCTTTCTCATAGGCAGAGGCAATAATGGTTGGAGGTGCGACACTACCAATACCACGACCGACAGCTACCGTACCTAAGCCGACAAACACAAAGTGTGGCTGAGCGGTGATAGCCGAGTAGGCAATAATGAAATAGCCCAGACCTTGGAAGGTAAAGCCCCAGACAAGGGTACGTTTAGCCCCCAATATTTTATCGGCTAACCAGCCACCGACAAATAGCATTGCCGCACCGAGGGCTGCGAAAGCGCCGAAGGTTGCAAATGAGGTTTTCTGATCGACCCCCAGCTCTTCCCCAAGGAACACAGGTAAAATCGCCCATAGGCTATAGAAAGACAGTGCCCACCAAAACTGACATGAACAGAGAATGTAAAAGGTTAACGGATGACGCTTTTTCATTTTGTGATTCTCCAGCTAGTCAGCGTTACAGTGCTTGGATATAGAAAGCTTTATAGGCGCGATAAAGCTCGTGAATATCGAATTTAGAAGACAGCTCGAAGGGAGAGTGCATAGATAGCAAAGCAGCACCTGCATCAATGGTGTTAATGCCATAATGAGCTAGGTATTTAGCCACAGTACCACCACCGCCTTCATCGACTTTGCCAAGCAAGCCAGTTTGCCATTTGATTTCTGTGTCATCGAAAATACGGCGCAGGGAAGCTACATATTCAGCATCTGCATCATTCGATGCGACTTTACCGCCATGGCCAGTATATTTGGTTAGTACAAGGCCGTAGCCGAGTTTAGAGGCATTTTGTTCGTCATGAACTGACTCGAATAACGGATTCAGTCCTGCATTCACGTCTGAAGATAAGGCGTACGATTGCCACAGACACCGACGTAGTAGTTGATCGTTATATTGCTCACCGGCTTGACGGATCAATAGCTCACCAGTGAAGTATTCTAAATAACGAGATTCAAGCCCAGTAGCACCGGATGAGCCAATTTCTTCTTTATCAACCAAGAAGCACACTGCTGTTTGCTCAGGCGTATCGATATCGAATATTGCTTCCAATGAGGTATAGGCACAAATGCGATCGTCTTGGCCGTAAGCACCAATTAGCCCCTGATCAAGGCCGACATCACGGGCTTTACCTGCTGGGACAAGCATTAGCTCGGCAGAAATGAAATCAGGTTCGCTGATTTCGTATTTTTCGAATAGCTTGATCAATACGTGTCGTTTGACGGTCTCTTTAATTTTTTCGTCATCAAAAGACATTGGTACAGAGCCGATAATGATTTGAAGTTCTTCGCCTTTTAATACTTCATCGGCTTTACGTTCACGCTGTACTTTGCGGTCAAGGTGCGGAAGCAGATCTGGAATGGTGAAAACCGGATCAGAGTCATCTTCGCCTATAGCAATATTTACTTTACGGCCTGATTTGGTTACCACAACACCGTGTAATGCTAGCGGACGAGAAGCCCATTGGTACTTTTTAATACCGCCATAATAATGAGTACGCATCATCGCGAGCTCATTTTTTTCGTGAAGAGGGTTGGGCTTTAAATCTAATCGTGGGGAATCTATGTGGGAAACAACGTAACGGATACCATCACTGATTGGACGTTGGCCAATAACAGCAAGCACGACATTCTTTTGGCGATTAATAAAATATACTTTGTCGCCGGTAGTTAATTGGTCAAACTCGGTGAATGGGCGAAATCCGTGCTGCTCTGCTTGAGCAATGGCAACCGCGACGCATTGTCTTTCTGTTTTTCCCAAATTTAAAAAGTGTTTGTAGTCTTCACAGAAGTGGTTAATTTCATCAGCTCTTTTTTTATTTATATCTAGCCAACCATTTGTGAATTTAAGCGTTTCCATTGCCTTACTCCGCATCTGTTAATGATTATTCGTTGCGGAGGTTATCATTCTGCTTGGTGGTTTGTTTGTGAGTATGATCTGCTTATTGATATAAAAAATGCAAAATAAAACACTTATTTAATGAGTATTTTGTAAATAAACGTTCTGGAAAATTAGTAATTGAGTGCTTGGGAAGAAAAATCAGTTTAAATGATTGTTTAGTGAGGTTTGTAATTAGCACTTACTGGAAATGAAGGGGAGCGGAATACACCTTTGAATAAAGAAAGTGAACAAGATTGATAGAAATTGAATATTACAAAGTATAAAAAACAAGAGTAATTACAAGTCGTGATACATGTCTTTACTCAGAAAAAGAATACAATACTTATCTTTACCTTTTGCATTAGTTTTTCTTATGGTTTTGTGCGGGTCTCTATTGTAGTTAAAAATAAAAACAACAAGTAAAGCTAAGATCCCTCAATATTTCCAGACTGCTTAAAGATGTCGCTTTGTGGTGACTATATGCGTAAATATTTCCAATAGTAGCATGTCTATTGTCTTTTTATATTCCATTTAGTTATGTTTGGGTATTCTTATATGGCTTTTTGTGTGGTCTATTTATGATTCAAGTATCATAATTTCATTCAGCGCAGAATTTTGTGCTGGAATAGGGCTTTGCTCACAAAAAAATAAACATTACTAATTATAATCACCTACAAGTCGAGTGGATAAGAAGATTTACCTAGCTAGGAATAAAATACAGATTTAAATAACTGGCTGGGTTTTTGATTGCAGCTCATTATATGTAGGTTTATTGTTTTTATGGTTGTTGATGTCGCCTGTTACTAATTACCTAACCAATGAAGTTGTCGAAAAACTGATTTGTTTTTGATGTGCCCTTTTATTTATTGGAATGATGGGCATGTGGTCGTGAAATAGCAATCGGTGAATTATATGTCAGAGCTATACGATGTCATCATTATTGGTGGCGGTGCTGGTGGTATGTCAGCTGGAGTTTATGCCGCACGCGGTAAAATGAAAACTCTAATTTTAGAAGATAAGCGTAATACAGGCGGCCAAGCCGCAACAACCAGTGAAATGGAAAACTATCCAGGGATTGTTGAAGCAACAGGCCCACAATTAATGGATATGTTCCGTGAGCACTGTACTAAGTTTGGTGTTGAGTTTGCGCGTGGATTAGTTTCAGAAATAACCATTGCTGATGACGGCTTTATTAAAACACTTAAAACCAATAAAGGCGAAGAATACCAAGCGAAGAGCATTATTGTCGCAACGGGCGCTACGCCTCGTATTCTTGGTATCACTGGTGAGTCTGAATTCCGTGGTAAGGGCGTTTCGTATTGTGCAACTTGCGATGCTGACTTTTATGAAGAGCTAGATGTTGTGGTTGTTGGCTCGGGTAATACAGCCGTTGAAGAGTCGGTGTTCCTGACTAAGTTTGTAAACAAAGTCACCATGGTTGTTCTGCATGATCAGGGCATTCTGGATGCGGATCGCACCGCACAGGAACAAGCATTTGCCAACGATAAGATTGAATTCGTTTGGAATTCGGTAGTTGAAGAAATCTGCGGTGATGAATTAGTCAACGGCGTTAAGCTCAAGAACCTGAAAACAGGCGAGATAACCGAGCTAGCAACAGATGGGGTCTTCATGTTTGTCGGTACAGTACCAAAGACCGACTTCATTAAAGAGCAAGTGGCGTTAACCCCGCAAGGTTATGTGCTTACCAACGAAAAACAAGAAACAAACGTACCGGGTATTTTTGCGGTTGGTGATGTTACTGACAAATTCCTTCGTCAGGTGGTTACCGCAGCAGGTGATGGTGCTGTAGCAGCCGTGGCTGCTGACCGCTATATCGAAGAAGAAGAAAACTGGCGTAAATCAGTATCTGAATTCGGTGGTACAGCAATGGTGGCTTTCTGGAACCCGCTAAGCAAAGAAAGTTTAGAGGTGATTAACCAGCTTGAGTTGAACTGCAAAGATAACCCCGATCAGCGTGTTGTGACTATTGATACTTACAAGAGCCAGAATATTGCGAGTCGATTCTCGGTATCTGAAGTGCCTGTTGTGATCCGATTTGACGCTGGGCAGGAAGCCAAGCGAGTAGATGTTAAGGATATTACCGAGTTAGAAACTCTGTATTAAGGGAAACGCAATGATCGAACTAACCAAAGAAAACTTTGATGCTGAAGTAAAAGTTGATGGCATCGTATTGGTGGATTTCTGGAGCGAAAACTGTGGCCGCTGCATTGAACTAATGCCAGAAGTCATGGAGCTTGCTGAGAAATACGGCAATGAAATCAAGTTCTGCAAGCTGAATATTCAGGGTAACCGTCGCTTGGCGATGGCGCAGAAAGTGATGGGCTTACCTTCTTTTGTTTTCTACAAAAATGGCGAGAAAGTCGAACATCTTTCTGGTGAAGAGCTAGAAATGGAAGACGTTGCAAGCACAGTAGAAAGCTTTATTGCTGAAACCGCGTAAGCGTGTTTGGGCTGGCATTAAATAAGATGCCAAATTGAATTTGTTTTTAATAGGCAACAGCCTGTTGGCACAAATATAAGCTTTTTCTAGCAATTACTTTTTTGAAGTAATGACTAAAGAAAGTGCTTTATAAAAATCCATGTGACTCGGTAAGAAGGCAAAGCTAACGAACTGACGAGCATGATCTTAGTAATCTGTACCCTTGGAGTGAACAATGCTCAAAGATAAGAAAGTTATTATCTTGGGAGACAGAGACGGTGTACCAGGACAAGCAATTGAAGCTTGTATCAAATCTGCTGGTGCGCATGTTCTTTTCTCTACAACTGAGTGTTTCGTCTGAACCAGCGCAGGTGCTATGGATCTGGAAAATCAAAAGAGGATCAAAGGTTTTGCTGACGAGTTCGGCCCAGAGAATCTGGTTATCGTACTTGGTGGCGCAGAAGCAGAAGCTTCTGGCCTAGCATGTGAAACCGTAACAAACGGCGATCCTACTTTTGCCGGACCATTAGCCGGAGTCCAGTTGGGACTCTCTTGTTATCATGTGGTTGAGCCGGAAATTAAAGACAATGTGGATGCTGACGTCTATGACGAACAGATAAGCATGATGGAAATGGTACTTGATGTCGATGCCATCGTGGCAGAGGTTAAAGAGTATCGTGAGCAATTTGGAATGTATGTTTAATCGGGAGAAAGATTGTGTTCGCTAATAAAACAGTGATCATTCTTGGAGACCGCGACGGCGTACCTGGGCAGGCAATCGAAGCTTGCATGAAAACCACAGGTGCTCACGTTGCTTTCTCTACTACAGAATGTTTCGTCTGAACAAGCGCTGGCGCAATGGATCTTGAGAACCAAAAGCGGATTAAAACACTTGCAGAGGAAAAAGGCGCAGAGAATCTAGTTGTGATTCTTGGCGGCGCAGAAGCAGAAGCTTCTGGCCTAGCATGTGAAACCGTCACCATGGGTGATCCGACTTTTGCAGGACCATTGGCGGGAGTCCAGTTAGGACTTTCTTGTTATCACGTGGTTGAAGACGAAGTTAAAGAAGCTGTCGATCCAGCTGTTTATGAAGAACAGGTTGGAATGATGGAAATGGTACTTGATGTCGATGCTATCAAAGCGGAAATGCAACAATACCGCAGCGAAACTGCATTAGCATAAGTATATCTCAATGCTGGTTCGGATCTGTTTATAAACAGGCAGGTTCGAACCTACTATCCGGCTCGGATGCAGGAGTAACAATGGGATACGCAGTAATTAAAGGCGTGAGTTATGTACTCGCCCATACCCCAGATGTGTTGATTCAACACGGTTCAGTGCAAGTTCAGTCGCGGGCGAAAGACCCGTCAGACAGCTACTTGCAGCAGTTAAAAGACCACCTTCGTCCGTTTGAAGATGTGGTGTCATACCCTGCTAACCAGTGCTATATCGGTAACTTAACCCCACAACAATTGGCCGATATTCCCCAGCCCTGGTATGAGAATAAAGAACATAGCTCTCACCAAGGTAAGTTTGGTGAAATCTATAGCCAACCTCAGTTTTATGCCCTGTTGAACCATGTCGATGTGTTCAATTTGGTTCATCTGACTCAAGAATTTATAGACACTTATCAATCAACGGTAAGTCACCATGCGCTTTATGGCGATGATGTTGACTTGTTGGCAGGCCACCTGATCATCACTAAAGATGAGATCTTGGCACTGGTTGAACACCATCAGGCGGAAGTGCTGATGATGAACGGTGAGCTGGTTGGTTGTGTGAAAGCCGCCCATGATGAAGATGAAAACTTATCGGCTCATATCATGCTTGAAAACCTATGTGCGAAAGCATCAGGTGTGATGGCAGCAATACACCTGAAGCAACAGGGTATTGAACTTGATAAAGTCGATTATCTTATTGAATGCTCTGAAGAAGCGTGTGGTGATATTAACCAGCGTGGTGGCGGTAACTTTGCCAAAGCGATTGGTGAAGCTGTTGGCTGTAATAGTGCGACAGGCTCTGACGTCCGTGGTTTCTGTGCCGCACCAGCCCATGCGATGACTTTGGCTGCAGCATTGGTGAAGTCTGGTGTGTTTAAGAATGTAATGGTTGTCGCTGGCGGCGCAGTTGCGAAACTGGGTATGAATGGCCGCGATCATGTTAAAAACAACATGCCAGTACTGGAAGATTGTTTAGCTGGTTTTGCCTGCATGGTGACAGAAAACGACGGTGTTAGCCCTGAAATCAATACTGACATCATTGGCCGTCACCAAATTGGTACAGGCTCATCACCGCAGGCAGTAATGACGGCATTGATTGCCGCGCCGTTAAAAGCCGCTGGCATGAAGATGACCGATATCGACAAATATTCGGTGGAAATGCAAAACCCTGAGATCACCAAGCCAGCTGGCGCAGGTAATGTTCCTGAATCCAACTACAAGATGATTGCTGCACTGGCTGTAAAAGAAGGCCAAATGGAGCGCACCCAATTACCCGCTTTTGTTGAAAAGCATGGTATGACCGGGTTTGCCCCCACACAGGGTCATATTCCATCAGGTGTTCCATTCCTTGGCTTTGGCCGAGAAATGATAGCCAGTGGTGAAATTAACAATTTCATGATGGTCGGTAAAGGCAGCTTGTTCCTAGGTCGTATGACCAACCTGTTCGATGGTTTGAGCTTTGTGGTTCAGAAGAACAGCGGTAAGCAGGAAGAAGTGTTCGACGAGCATCAAGTTAAACAGGTTGTGGCGCAAGCTATGCGCGACGTGGCTGAGAATTTACTGACCCCTAAACAGGGCGAGTAGTAATCGGAGGTTGCGATGGCGAATATCAATCAACAACTGTCCGATACGTTTTCTGCCATGGCTGACGGTCTGCTAAGCGGGCAGTTTGGTAAAAAAATCCGTATTGGTTTGACTTTGCTTGGTAGTGAGCACGGTACTCAAGAGCTTCTTCGTGGCGCACAACTAGTCGCACGTCAGCACAGCGATATCGAGCCAGTACTGATTGGCTGTGATGATCCTGAGTGCGGGTTTGAATGTCACGCTGCTGCAGATTTGAATGAATGCCACCAAGTAATGGAAGCGTTGTTTGAATCTAAGAAAATTGACGGCTGTGTTACGTTGCACTACGCCTTTCCTCTAGGTGTGAGCACCATGGGCAAGGTAGTTACACCGGGCAATGGCAGTGAGATGATCATTGCATCAACCACTGGTACGACAGACATCAACCGTCAGGCCGCATTGCTAAAGAATACCCTTTACGGGATAGCACTTGCAAAAGCCTCTGGTATTAAAAAGCCAACGGTTGGCGTACTTAATATTGATGGTGCTGCGCTGTGTGAACGCGGTCTACGTGAGCTCCAACAAGCCGGTTACGACATTCACTTTGCGGAGTCTGGTCGTGCTGATGGCGGTATTGCCATGCGCGGTAACGATTTACTGCAAGGCACACCAGATATCATGGTGACTGATAGCCTAACTGGTAACTTGTTGATGAAAATGTTCTCTTCTTTCACCACGGGTGGCAGCTACGAAGCATCTGGTTTTGGCTACGGTCCTGGCTTAGGTGAAGGTGCTGCTGGCAAGCTGGTGAATATCATCTCTAGAGCGTCGGGTGCACCGGTGGTGGCAGGAGCCATCAGATTGTGTGCAGATGCTGCGAAAGGAGAGGTGATGAAGCGAGTTGACGAAGAATGGGAAGCAGCAACACTATCAGGCTTGAACAGCATACTGGCGAAATATTGCCAGCCAAAAGAGGCGGTTGAAGCGAAGGAAGAAATTGCAGCTCCACCAGAAAAAGTCACAGATTCTGAGATCGGCGGCATTGATATCCTTGAGATAGAAGACGCTTGCCAGGCGCTATGGAAAGCGAACATTTTTGCGCGCACCGGCATGGGTTGTACAGGCCCGATTGTTCTGGTCGCAAGAGATGATTTAGATAAGGCAAAAGCGGTATTGGTTGAGACCAAATATATCGGCTAATGCCAAGCATTTTAAAGTGCTAGATAATTTTGCAACACTTAAACCGAAATATTCATTGAGCACAAAATCGATGTTTGAGAGTCGTGCTCTTACCGTCCCTTATAAGGAATTAGCGATGACAGATACAGTAGTACGTCTGACGCAGATGACCAAAAAAGCTGGGTGAGCTGCGAAAATAGGCCCTAAGGCCATGGCGCAGGTTCTGCAGTCCATTTCACCCCTTTTTCCCGAACAAGAGTATCCCGATCTGATGGTGGGGTTGACGGTAAGTGACGATGCTGCCGTTTACAAAATCACCGATGATGTAGCTGTAATTCAGACATTGGATTTCTTTACTCCTATTGTCGATGACCCATATGACTTTGGCGCTATTGCTGCTGCCAACGCATTAAGCGATGTGTATGCCATGGGTGGTCAGGTTACGTTGGCGATGAACATCTTTTGTGTTCCTCGAGATCTTCCACAAGACATTGTTGGCCAAATCCTTAAAGGTGGCGCGGAGAAAGTCCGTGAAGCTGGCGCGGTGCTGGTGGGCGGTCATACCGTGGAAGACGATGAGCCAAAATTCGGTTTATCAGTGATGGGTACAATTCATCCTTCAAAAGTGCAAACCAAGGCCGCAGTTGAAAGTGGCGATGTCTTGGTGTTAACCAAACCGATTGGTACCGGGTTGATTTCAACCGCTGCAAAACGGGGTAAGGCGAGTCAAGAGGCGATACAAACCTCAACTGACAGCATGAAGAAGCTTAACCGTAAAGCAGCCGAGATATTTGTCCGTTACCCAGTGAAAGCATGTACCGATGTAACAGGTTATTCACTGCTAGGCCATGCATTAGAAATGGCAGAGAAGAGTGACGTTTGTATGCACTTTAATGCCAATCAGGTGCCGTTCTTACCGGAAGCTGAAGACTACGCTGCACAGGGTTTATTCCCAGGTGGTGCCAAGCGTAACCTCGATGCATACCGTGACGATTTGGCGTTTGATCCCGAGTTAGATGAAAGTTGGCAGCAAAAACTCTGTTGTCCGGAAACCTCCGGAGGGTTGCTCGCTGCTGTCCCGCAAGATTGTCTGGACGCTTTATTAACTGAATTTAGTAATAGCAAAGAACCCTGTTGGGTCGTTGGATTCGCTGAAGCTGGCCAAGGCATTAAGGTGTCTTGAGCCTAGCTCAACGGAAAAGAAACCCAATTGACGCTTGTTTGGAGAAATAAATGAAACTCGAACTAGGCAATATTCACGTTCGTGATCTGGCGTTCGGGCCAGTAAGCGAAGTTAAAGAAAACACTGTGATTATCGATCAGCAAGCCCTAACCGGCTTCTTGTCAGAACTTGATCACCGTATCACCTCAATTGAACTCTCAATTGCAAAACCTGGCGATAGTATCCGTATTATGCCTGTTAAAGATGCAATTGAGCCTCGTGTGAAAGTCAACGGTGGCGGGAGCATTTTCCCTGGTCGTCACCTTGGTGAAGAAGAGATGGTGGGTGAAGGCCGTACTCATGTCTTAAAAGGCATGGCGGTTATCACTACAGGTGAGGTTGTTGGCTTCCAGGAAGGTATCCTGGATATGAGCGGCCCTGGTGCGGATTACACCCCATTCTCTTCAACCATGAACCTCGTGATTCAGTGTGAAGTGGATGAGTCGTGTAACCAGTATGATCACGAAGGTGTGCTTCGTGTCGTTGGGCTTGAAGCTGGGCGTTGGATTGGTCAGTTGGCGGCTGATATTGAGCCAGACGAGATTCAGACTTACGAAACAAAACCGCTGCTAGAGCAGGCGGCTGAGTATCCTAACCTGCCAAAAGTTGGTTATGTTTACATGCTACAAAGCCAAGGCCTACTACACGATAGCTACTATTACGGTGTTGATGTAAAAGGTATTCTTCCTACACTGATGTACCCAACAGAAGTGATGGACGGTGCAATCATCAGCGGTAACTGTGTGTCGGCGTGTGATAAGAACACCAGCTTTGTTCACCAGAACAGTCCGGTTATATACGATCTTTACCGTCACCATGGTTCGAAGTACAACTTCATGGGCGTTATCGTGACCAACGAAAACGTTACGTTGCGTGACAAAGAACGTTCTTCAAACTTTGTAGTGAAGCTTGCGAAGCAAATGGGCTGGGATGCGGCGATTGTAAGTGAAGAAGGCTTTGGTAACCCAGATGCCGACTTGATGATGAACTGTGCAAAATTGGAAGCAGCAGGCATTCAAACGGTATTGCTAACCGATGAGTATGCTGGCCAGAATGGTGAAAGCCAGTCTTTAGCGGATTCTCATAAGAGCGCTGATGCGGTTGTCACTAACGGTAATGCTAACCAACTTGTGACATTACCAGCGATGGATAAAGTGATCGGTCATGACCGTTACGCTGATATGGTTGCCGGTGGTTTCCAAGGCAGCTTGCATGAAGATGGCTCTATCACGGTTGAACTACAAGCTATTCTTAGCGCAACCAGTGAACTTGGTTTCCATCACCTCACCACGAAAGCAAGCTAAGCGAGGATACTCACATGACATTGAAAGTAGTTTATTACTTGAACCAATTTTTCGCCCAAAAAGGTGGCGAAGAGATGGCCCACATTCCGATGGAAGTGGTAGAAGGTACAGTTGGCGTTGGCACGCAAGTGAATACGATGCTACAGGATAAGGCTGAGATCACGCATACTATTATTTGTGGTGACTCGTACTTCAACGAGAACGAAAGCTTATGTTGCCATGGCCTTCAGGAAATTTTAGCGCAGCTAAAACCTGATTTAGTGGTTGCAGGCCCAGCCTTCAACGCCGGCCGTTATGGCATGGCTTGTGGTACGGTGGCGAAAGTGGCGCATGAGATGGGTATCACGACTATCTCGGGTATGTACCCTGAAAACCCAGGCTACGAGTTATTCCGCCAATATGCTTACATGGTTGAAACGGGTAATAGCGCAGCAAGTATGCGCAAAGCCATTCCAGCGATGGTGAATATGGTGAACCGCTTCATTGATACCGAAGGGGAAATGGGCTCACCAGAAGAAGCGGGCTATATGCCACGTGGTATCCGCGTTAACTTCTTCGCAGAAAAGCGTGGTTCAGAGCGCGCAGTTGACTTGTTGATTGCCAAATTGGCAGGCCCTGAGTTCATCACTGAATACCCAATGCCTTCGTTTGACCGTGTTGAACCTCAACCACCGATTGAAATGCTAAGCACGGCGAAGATTGCATTGGTTACTTCTGGTGGTGTGGTGCCAAAGGGTAACCCTGACCATATTGAATCATCAAGCGCGTCAAAGTACGGTGAGTACAGCATTCAAGGTTTAGAAACGTTGACTGAAGAGACTCATGAAACAGCCCACGGTGGTTATGATCCTGTAGCCTGTAACCAAAACCCGAACCGAGTTCTTCCAGTTGATGTACTGCGTGACATGGAACGAGAAGGTGTTATTGGAAGCTTGCATGACATGTTCTACACCACGGTTGGTAACGGTACTTCGGTAGCGAACTCCAAAGCGTATGGTGCAGAAATTGCGATGAAACTACAGAAGGCAGGGGTGACAGCAGCTATATTCACCTCCACTTGAGGCACTTGTACTCGTTGCGGCGCAACGATGCTAAAAGAAATCGAAAAAGTAATGCCTGTAGTCCACGTTTTAACTGTCGTGCCTATCTCTAAAACCGTTGGTGCAAACCGTATCGTCCCTGCAATTGCGATCCCTCATCCACTGGGTGATCCTAAGATGCAGCCGAAAGAAGAGAAGTACGCTCGTCGTCAGCTTGTAGAAAAAGCGCTAGCAGCACTTCAAACCAAGATTGATGAGCAAACGGTATTCTAAGTCGAGCCTTATGTAGTTTAACCATTACATAAGTTCAAGCCAGCCGGAAACGGCTGGCTTTTTTAATTGCATAAAATTATATCAATATCCCTATCACTAACTAGTGCCATGAGCTCTTTCCTCTATTGGAGGACAGTGAAAAAGAATAAGATTTTTATAAACATGTGCTTTTTTTGACGGCTGTTATTTTTGCGGGGAATGTATTTTGATTCTCGAATGTATATAGATTATGAGAGCTCGTCATTGTGGCGAGGTAACGTAAAGTTACTTCACGTTACGCTTGGGTAATAACTTGTTAGTGTGTGTAATTGTGCGACTTGTGAAAAGGTGTGACTCAACCTATCTTGATAAGGTGCTCAATAGTTATTAATCAAGATGAAGCCATAAATATGAAAAAGTTACTGCTATCCGTTTTATTATCAACAGTTGTTGCCGCTCCAGCATTCGCATTAACAGATGCTGAATTACAAGATGCTATGACCAAGAAGTTAGAAGTTCAGTTAGAAGATAAAGCCGTTGCTGCTTATGCCGCTGAATTCTTGATGGATAATATTTTGACTTGGAAGGGCGAAGAGCTTCCATTGAATGAAGCAGACAGTATTTTAGCTTATGCATTTGGTAACCGTGTTCTAGAAAATGGTAATCAAATCCCAGGACCAATGAACGAAGCGCTAGCAGATACAGTCGTTGAAATTTACGAACAAACGGGTAAGCCTGTGTACGCGCAATGGGAAATTGCGCAATCTATCGGTGACCGTATTCCAGCAGAGCATCTGACTTCAATTAACCCTCATATTGCTGCAGATGGCTCATTGACTTACCTAAGTACTAACGGTGTTGCCATTGAGGCGGTAAAAATGTCAGGTGGTGATTTAGGTAAAACAGTTGTAGTTGGTTTCTACGAGCACAGCCTGCGTACTATCACGACATCTCAGCGTATGGGTATTGACGCTTATGCTCCTGCAGGTATTGAGCTACCGCACCAGTACGACGAACAGTCAGGCCAAGCTTGGACTCGTGATGCGAAGACATTTGTTATGCACGAAATCAGTAACCGAGCTGCAAATGAGCGAACGTTGAAAATTGAAGAGGCACTCGCTAAGTAGTTTGCAGTGGTTTAAATAATCGCCGAAGTCAATGTGTTTTCTTCTTATAAAACCATAACTTACGTTTCGATTGTCATGATGCTAAGAGCAGCCGACTAGGCTGCTTTTTTATAGTTGAGTGTGCCCCGCAGTTTGCAAATCATACTCCTGATATTAATTCATGTACCACTACTTTTTCTTGTACTTCGCTCTTCGTAGCAAGATTTTTTCTAGATCTTGAATGGCTGTTGAAAGCTTAATACCGCTGGTGATTAATCCATACTCATGGAACAGTATTGAAGGGATACGCTTCAAATTATACTTGTAACAATCAGCAGCAGTTGTGATGACGACCTCTACACTGGCGATATCAATATCATGCATCMAATTCAGCTGATGTTCTGAACAAACAACTGTCACTCGGCCTACCTGCTCTGCCTTGCAAGTATCATTATGCATTGAATGTTGAGGCTGAATATTAGACATGCCATCCCTTAAAAATCGTGTACTTGGGTATAATTATTCTACTGTCTTTTTAATAAGTTAAAGTTAGAGTTCTGTCATTTGATGTTAAGAGCATTAATTAATTTCAAAGCGCTTCACTGCTCTTTAGTGAGCGTCTTTTGAACGATCTCTTACCATCTTCAGCTGGCGACTATCCAAGTAGCATCTCGAAAAGGTATACAGGTGTCGAAAAATATTGATTTTCTGTATTAAGGTAGGCATTGCTATGTTGCATAAGTAGATGATTTACTAAATTAGCAGGAGTTGGGAACTGTAGGTGCAGTAAGAGGTTGTTTGCTTAAGGGTGACAACCTCTTATTAGAGTAATAAATTAAACGACAGCTGCTTGATATTCCGCAAATCGAATTCCCAGCGCACTAAGACTTGATTTGATGAGTTGTAGGTCAATAAATTGAAAATCGCTATTTTGCTTATCTGGAAACTGACGGTGTATTTTTGATGCTGTCAGCGTTAGGTGTTCTGGATTAGGTGCACAGAGGATTTGGTAACGTTCGATCGCCTGCTCGATGGTATTTAGCGACTCCAGATCTAACCCTTGTTGTTGATTGAAAATCACAATGCTGCGATAAGGAGTCTCGTGGGGCTTTACACTGCCCGCAAGAGGATGAGACACAAGCTTTGCCCCAAGGTGCACTTTATCACGAGTAAAATTTAGCACATCATCGATATGATCGCGGTGAGTGATTTTTATGTGCGTTGATAAATTCGCTAAACTTAAGTTATTGCTAATTATCTCTAATTTGTCGTATCTCACAGTTGTGCCTGTCTATCCTTGTATAAAACATAATTATATTTTTATTACGAGATGATAAATGCGCTTTGGCTCTTGTTTTATTAATTAATAATTCATTACTTATGTGTAAGTTATTAAATCTTATATTCCATTTTATATAAATTAAATTAAATGTGAAATAAATGTGCCATAAGTGTTTTTAAATATGGTTTTTTATCTAGCTATTAGCCTTTATGATGCTTTATTAATGTTATAT
>NZ_JAKJSJ010000037.1:0-67834 GCF_050336715.1 Photobacterium makurazakiensis | reverse complement strand
CTAACTAACCATAAAGGTTTGAAACAAGCTGAGTTTATTGGTGTTGCAGAACGTGCCATTTTTGCCGCCTTTGCCTTTGATATTGTTTATCGCGAAATGAACCAACAAACAGGTCAATTCCGTAATAGTTTTCAAGGTACAGGGACAAGTAATGCCGAAGTCGCGCGTCGCGTTTCCTCTTTCCTTGCTGGCTGGCTTGAAGGGGCACTTGAAAAACTGCCTGAGTTGAATACCGATGATGATCATGACAAGCGCATGAGCAACTACATCGACAAAGAATTCGAAAACATTGATCGCGAAACGTTCAAAAAGCAGCTTCAAGAAGCAATGAAAGCGCTGACCGATGATTATGAAAAAGGCATGAAGAAAGGTCGTTCGATTTCTGTTAACCGCCCTGTTGGCGGTACGAATACCCATAAACCCAAAATGCTTTCTTAAGCATAGATTTATGACCATCGCCATTCTTAACAGCCACTTGCGTGGCTGTTTTGCTATGAGAGCAACTCACCAACAAACAAATACTTCTTATCGCAAATCTGACGTGAACAAAAAAACAGCAAAAGATCACAATTAGTCATAAGATTGCCATAGAGTGGGATGTAACTCGCATTTTTATGATACAATGAAACAAAATCCCCCATTAATCGATAGCCTTCACACATGAAATTCCCTGGTCAGCGTAAATCAAAGCATTACTTCCCAGTCAATGCCCGCGATCCATTAGTTGCTCAAATCCAGCAAGAAAACCCGCTATCTCGTACCCACATAGTTGGTATTGGCCAAACTATTGTCGATATTGAAGCTCGTATCGATGATGCATTTTTGGCTCGACATAACTTAAGTAAGGGTCACTCTTTAGTTCTTGCTGAAGATAAAGCCGAGTTGCTTTATCAAGAACTGAAAGAACGCGATCTGATCAGCCATGAGTACCCTGGTGATACTGTTGGTAATACTCTGCATAACTACTCTGTACTTGCCGATGATCGATCTATTCTTCTGGGTGTGATGAGTCAAGATTTAAAAATTGGATCTTACGCTTACCGTTACCTATGTAATACATCAAGCCGCATGGACCTTGATCACCTGCAGCCTGTTGATGGTCCTATTGGTCGCTGTTATACCCTTATAACAGAAGATGGGGAGCGAACTTTTGCGATCAATGAAGGTGAAATGAACCAACTTTCACCGGAATTCGTGCCTGAAAGTGCGTTTGAAAATGCCTCTGCGCTCGTGCTTTCTTCGTACCTTGTTCGAGGTAAAGAAGGCGATCCGATGAAGTCGTCGGCACTAAAAGCAATTGAACATGCTAAGAAACATAACGTACCCGTCGTGCTAACGCTTGGTWCAAAATATGTTATTGAAGGTATGCAAGATTGGTGGATTCAATTTCTTAAAGAGCACGTTACTTGTGTGGCGATGAATGAAGAAGAAGCTGAAGCGTTAACCGGTGAAAAAGATCCTCTTGTTGCTGCAGATAAAGCACTTGAGTGGGTTGACCTAGTGCTTTGTACTGCAGGGCCTGTCGGTCTGTATATGGCAGGTTACACTGATGACGCACTTAAACGTGAGTCCACACTGCCACTATTACCTGGCAATATTGCTGATTTCAACAAGTATGAATTCAGCCGTCCGATGAAAAAAGAATGCTGTGAAAACCCTATCCGTGTTTATTCTCACATCGCGCCATATCTTGGCGGTCCTGTAGAGATTAAGAACACAAACGGTGCTGGTGATGCCGCGCTTTCAGCGCTGCTACATGACATGTCGGCAAACGGCTATCACAAAGCAAACGTGCCAAACTCAGGTAAGCATACTGCTTCGTTCTTAAGCTACTCATCATTCTCTCAGATCTGCCAATACTCAAACCGCGCAAGCTATGAAGTATTAACGCAGCATGCTCCTCGCCTATCGCGTGGCTTGCCTGAGCGTGAAGATTGTCTAGAAGAGGCATACTGGGAACGTTAATTTCCCTATAAACCTTTTCCTAAAAAAACGGAGCATAAGTGCTCCGTTTTTTTATGATGTTATCAAGGCAGAGATTACATTAACTACTGGTTCTAATTACAAAACATCTAACGTAAAGAACAACGGTTTAACTATATAAGACTGATTAAGTACTTATGTCGCTTGGTGTTTATGTAGTTAGTATTTATGCAGCTTAGTATTAGTACCCTTTCCAAGGTACTAATTTCTTTTCAGTCCAACGCATAAACAAATCAAATGTGTATGCGATAAGCCCAATAATGATTATCCCCGCGACGACGACATCGGTAACTAAAAACTCAGCGGCATTTAAAACCATATAACCAATACCCGCCTCTGCCGCGACCATTTCACTTGCAACTAACGTTGTCCAGCCAAAACCAATACCAATACGCAGCCCTGTTAAGATTTCAGGCAGTGCACTTTTAATAATGACATGCCACAAGACTTGTAGTTTTGTTGCTCCCATTGAGTAGGCGGCCTGAATTTGCTCACTTTTTGCTGCAGTGACACCAGCCCTAGCGCTCAGGGCTATTGGTGCGAACATGGCTAAGAAAATGAGTGCAATTTTGCTCGTTTCATCAATCCCCAGCCAAATAATAACCAATGGTAGATAAGCTAAAGGTGGTAATGGACGATAAAATTCGATAAGAGGATCAAAGATCCCACGTACCCACACATTTGTGCCTATTAGTATTCCCAACGGTATAGCAGCCATTGCAGCCAAAAAGAATGCACCAAACACCCTCGTTAAACTTGCAAGCATATGCTGCCCTAACGAGACACCAGAAAAACCGCTAACAACCAAATCTCCTACTCGCTCCATTACCGATATAGGTGAAGGTAAAAATAATGGCTTCACCCAACCAGTTTCGGTCACCAGCGTCCACAACAGAAGACAAGTCACGACAGAAATCACCGAAACAATCTTGGCATTACCCTGCCCAGGTTCACCATAATAGCTAGGTGGCGTCTCCGTTTTATTCTTTAATGCCTGAAACAACCAAGGGAATAACGGTAAACTTCCGTCCTTTCCAACTTCACTGCGGTAATGTGGCTTAGGCTGCTGTTCTGACTCATAGTCGGCTTTTATTTTAAGAGCATCTTCATCTGTCGATGATGGGAAAATTTCGATTGATTGACTCATGCTGCTACCTCCGGCACTTCATCCTGATGAATTATCGACAGCACTTTTTCGCGCATTTCGATAAAGTCTGGCATTGACTTCACCATACGAGCATCACGGCACTCTAAAAATCGTTTGTTAAAATCGAGCTCAAAACTATGAGTGATACGCCCAGGTCGCGGTGACATTACGATTAGACGAGAAGCCATAAACAATGCTTCTTCAACACTATGCGTTATAAAAAACATCATTTTGTTAGTCTGTTGCCAAGCATCAAGTAATAACTCTTGCAAGGTTTCGCGAGTTAATGCATCAAGTGCACCTAATGGTTCATCCAGTAATAGAATGCTCGGGTCATTGGTTAGTGCCCGCGCAATACCTACACGTTGCTGCATCCCACCAGAAAGCTGGTACACTTTATGGTGATGGAAGTCTTTTAGCCCAACAAGTTCAAGGTACTTTGCAGCCCGCTCTAAGCGCTCTTGTTTTTCAATACCCTGCAACTTCAGTCCAAATGCCGTATTCTCTATAACGTCTAACCAAGGAAAAAGCGCATGCTTTTGGAATACCACTCCCCGCTCAGCTCCAGGCCCTGTAATTTGATCACCAATCTCACGGCCTAATGCAACACGGGGGAGCCCTTCAAGCTGTGAGTATCCTAATGTCAGGTAACCGGATGTTGGCTGTATGAAACCGGCCATCAGGTTCAACAGTGTTGTCTTGCCACATCCTGACGCCCCTAATGCAACGACTAAGTCACCTTGTGCTATGGTTAAATTTACCCCCGAGAGTGCAGTCACTGCTTCGCCACCATCACGGTCATCATAGACAACCGATACATCATGGATCTCTAATACCTTTTCCTTCGTCATACGCCTTCTCCTTTATAACAACAACTTACAGTTCAATTGCTGCGGCGTATGCCGGGTTAACAAACACACTATAATCAGGTTGCAGACCTGAAATTTTCTTCTCTTCAAGCAAGAATTCAGAGGTAGATGTTAACGCTCTAACCGCACCACCTTCTGCACCACACCCTATCCATTGACACGACAGCTGTGAATTAACATCAAGGAATTCATACAGGCTCATTGCCTCTGGCACGGTACTTACATCACCTCCAGATAATTTGGCCACCGATACGGCAATAGGATGCTCAGATGAAAATGTTTCTTTGGCTTGTCGGTAATCATCATCGGCTTTCGCAACCACCGTTAAAAATTTCGTCACGAAATCACTGTTCTCTGCGGTAAACTTTTTATTCGCAATCAACCCATCAAAAGTCGGCTTTCCCCAAGCACTTAACTGCCTTGATGAAATCAAAACTGAGCCGTTTTGCTTAATTGTGCCTAATGCTGGATCCCAAATAAATGCACCATCAATATCTCCACGCTGCCATGCCGCTGCGATCGCACTAGGCTGCATATTCAGCAGCTTTACGTCTTTTTCACCTAGGCCAAACTGTTCCAAGGCAAATAGCATATGAAAGTGTGTAGTTGAAACAAAAGGTACCGCTAAGGTTTTTCCTTTCAAATCTGCTGGCGATGAAATCCCGCTACCATTGCGAACAACAAGGGCCTCAGCATCCGCAATATTCCCCATCACCCAGATAAGCTCCATATCAATGCCATTACTTGCAGCACTGGCTATAGGGCTCGAGCCAGCGACAGTCATATCAACAGCACCAGAAGCCATTGCTGTAATCGCTCTAGCGCCAGAATCAAATCTCCGCCACTTAATCGTATAGCCGTCTAGGCCATCGAATAATTGCTGATCTATCGCATATTTCATTGGGTTAAACATGCCTTGGTAACCAACAGTCACTTCTTTTGCTGCCGTAGCCGAAAATGAAAACAACATTGCACTTACTAATACTACAGCTTTGGTTTTGGTAACGGTCGCTTTAAAACTACTCATAATTTCTTCCTTTTAAATTAGAGGGACGGTTTTAAGCTACGCAAAGTATCCAAATGGCTGTAGTACCAATTCAAAGTTTTATTGGTCCAGCGATGCGATAATATGGTCATCCAAATTGGTGCAAACCAATCTGATTAGTATTCATCTGCTGGAATAACAAAATGCAGCGCCATAAAGACGCTGCATTTTGGTTGGTTATATTTTATGTATTAACCGTTTAAACTGAGATCATTTCGAATGCTTCATCGAGTGCAGCAATAATAATATCAGCTTCATTTAACGTTACAGTTAGCATCGGGCTTAGACACAGAGTGTTATTAAAAAGCCGGAAAGAACGATTGGTTCGTCCAATTAATACTCCAGATTTTGCGCAATGTGCCGCAACTTGCATAGCGACTTTTTCATCGACAGGTATTTTAGTTTCCCTATCAATAACCAACTCTAATCCTAGAAATAACCCTTTCCCGCGCACATCGCCGATGATGGAATGTTTATTCATCAATTCAAGTAGTTGCGACATGAGGTACTCCCCAACATGGGCGGCATTCTCGACTAGCTTTTCATCTTCGATAATACGCAAGTTTTCAAGAGCAGCTGCAGGGCCTGCAGTACAGCCTCCAAACGTACTAATATCACGAAAGAAACTTTCCCGCTCTAACGGCTCTTGCTCAAACAATTCAAATATTTCATCTGTCACCACAGTACAAGCTATTGCTGCGTATGCAGAAGCAACTCCTTTAGCCGTGGTGACAATGTCTGGCTGAATACCGTAGTGTTGGTACCCAAACCAAGCCCCAGTTCTTCCCAAACCACACACTACTTCATCAATATGCAGTAATACGTCGTATTTACGGCAAATTGCCTGAACAGCTTCAAGGTAACCTTCTGGTGGCGGGATCACTCCCCCTCCAGCAGTTATTGGCTCGATAACAACAGCTCCGACGGTATCGGCACCTTCGCTTAAAATCACATCTTCAAACGCTTTTGCAGCTAACTCACCGTAGTTATCAACATCACCATACTGGCTACGGTATTCACAGCAATGCGGAAATTCAACAAAACCAGGCGTAAACGGACCATATTGTTCTCGTCTCTCTTCTTGCCCTGTCGAGCTCAAACACGAAATTGTGGTACCGTGATAGTCGCGCTCTCGGTAAAGAATCTTATGCTTTTTGCCACCATATTTTTTGTGAGCGATTTGCCTAACAATTTTGTAGGCTTTTTCGTTGGCTTCCGAGCCTGAATTTGAAAAATACACTTTTCCCATTCCCGGCATTTTCTCAAGTAACTTGGCAGAAAACTCGGCAGCCACAGGTGTAGCAGCAGTACCCGCAAAGAAATTTAATATTAGTAATTGTTCCCGAATAGCATCAGCTATTGAAGTACGCCCGTAACCAACATTAACGCACCATACCCCACCTGCGGAAGCATCAAGATATCGCTTACCCGAAGCATCCCAAATATAACTTCCTTCTCCCTTAACCATCATTACTGGTGTTTGCGTGGCATGCTGTGTCATGTGATGCCAAACCGACGATTTATCGAGTTCAATAACATTCTGATAAGTATCCGCGGTGCCTTCTTCTATCGTGAGCATAATTACCTCCTTGTCTTAATAATTTTACCCTAATTCACTTTTCTTCCCCTCCATAGCGCCAGAATTTAAATTTTACTGGCCATACAAGTAAGAAAAGTTAAGGGCAATATAATCAGGACTGGAAGTACAAGCCTTAACATCAATGTCTAAATCTCAATGCCTGAATCTCAATGTAAGAGTGGCATAGTTAATGCAATTAAGTGATTAGAATTCATAAAGATAAGGATGTCCTCATGAAAAATGACCACTTAATTCATATTCAATTTTCTCCAGAAAGAGGTCTGCAAGAACAAATTAGAGAGCATCTTTTAGCAAAGATTAATGAAGGGGCGTTTTCGAATAAAGCACTGCCTTCATGCCGTAAATTGGCATCAATGCTTCGTGTATCTCGCAATACGGTTACTTTGGTGTATGACCGTCTGGTTGATGAGGGTTACTTACTGGCTCATCAACGCAGCGGTTATTACGCAAACCCTAGAACAGATATACTGAGCGCAGAGGTGAATGATATAGCGCCCAATTATTGCACAAGAACTGCACATTTCTGGCGCAAACGACTGGCACTAGAAACAGGTTCAATGCGAAATATCGAAAAACCAAGGAATTGGCAACATTACCCCTATCCATTTATCTTCGGTCAACCGGACCATACGCTATTCCCCCTCAGCCACTGGCGCGAATGTTGTCGTTTAGCACAGCGAGCGAGTGTAATAAAAGATTGGATCTCTGACTCGATTGACAGTGATGACCCAATGTTAATTAATCAGTTGCAAACAAATGTGTTAAGAAAACGTGGTATTCAAGCACGCCCTGAACATATCCTCATCACGATTGGAACACAAAACTCTCTCTACCTTTTAGCTAATCTACTCGCAACAAACGGGGTTCGAGTGGGAATAGAAGATCCCGGTTACCCGGATGCCAGAAACATATTCCACAGCCAAGGTGCTGCTATTCAACCACTAGCAATTGATCAACAAGGCGTTGTCATTAACGAGCAACTTCGCCACTGTGATTACGTCTACACCACACCTAGCCATCAAGTACCAACCAATATCACGATGTCGATGGAGCGTCGGGAGGAATTACTAACCGCGGCGGAACGTGATGACTTTGTAATAATCGAAGATGATTACGACAGCGAAGTAAATGTCACTCAGCAACCTCACCCGTCACTAAAAAGCCTTGATAACCATGGCCGTGTTGTCTATGTCGGTAGCTTATCGAAATCGCTATCCCCAGGGCTTAGGGTCGGATTTATGGTCGCAGATGAGTCGTTAATTACAGCAGCTAGGCAATTAAGACGCTTAATGTACCGTCACCCTCCCGCCAATAACCAACGGACCTGCGCCTTATTTATTTCAATGGGCTATTACGATACCTATCTGCGAAAACTTCGAGCACACTATACAGAGAAGTGGCAAACGATGAGAAGGAGTATCGAAACCTACCTTCCTCAATGCATAACCAATGATACGCTGGGTGGCAGTGCGTTTTGGCTCAAGCTGCCTGATGGCATTGAGAGTGCTTCTTTACAGGCCGCCGCTCGAGAGAAAGGGATTCTTGTGGAATCTGGTGATGTCCATTTTTTCTTGCATAAAAACTCAAGCCATCATGCCTCTAATCACTATATCCGACTTGGCTTCTCTGCGATCCATCACGATAAAATCGAAACCGGTATAAAGAAGCTCGCTGATGTATTTAATTCACTACAAAGTTGCACTGCTGCCACAACAAAAGGCATAGCTGCCCCTACAAATTAACCGAACTGGCTCTAATCAAACACTCTGTCAAAATTTATTCTTGTTACATCAATCACTAGCAAGAACAAGGAAGGCAGAGTGTTTACATTGTATGTAGTACCAGCATCGCTATTTTTAGCAGCCTTTGTTCGTGGCTATACTGGATTTGGATTTTCAGCAATAGCAATTCTGATCCTGACTTTGTCATACCCAGTTGCTGAAACGGTTCCAGCCGTTTTATTACTGGATCTCATCATCAGCTTACCTTTAGTTGCAACTAGCTGGAACCGTACTGACTTCAGTCAATTGCAGAAACTATTATGGGCCACCCTTTTAGGTATTCCTCTTGGGTTAATTCTACTCTGGAGCGCACCAAATACTGTTTTACAAATCTTGGTACCCACTACTATTTTATCGCTTGCGCTATTGCCATCGATTCGTACACCACTGGCAAAGCGAATGCTCGCATCACCCTATCTTTGCGGCTTAATGTCGGGTTGGACGACCAGTGCAGTATCCGCTGGCGGTGCCCCTGTTGTCATTCATTTGCGGCACAGCAAGTTATCACTACAACAACAACGCGATACCTTAATTTGTTATTTCTTTCTAACAACCTGCCTAACCGCCGGGCTCGGTTATGCCTACCGTAAACAATTTTATTTTCTGCCAGAGCAACCGTTCATCATGGGGCTACTGTGCGTGTTCGGCGTACTTGCAGGTCGCAGGTGCTACCAAGCACGACAGATCGCGAGCATTCACCATTTTTCCTATTACCTATTACTCGCACTGTCTGGTTTCAGCTTACTAAAAGCACTCGTCGCACTGGCAACGACACATCATTAAGGAGAATATCCATGACACAATCTAGCGTATTTATCACAGGTGCGACATCGGGCTTTGGCCTCGCGACTGCCCGCCTATTTGCACACAAAGGCTACCCACTCATTCTGACAGGACGCCGCTCAGAAAGGTTAGCCGCTGTCGCCGATGAACTGATGCAATTTACTGATGTCTTCACAAGCACGCTTGATGTGCGTGATGAAAAGCAGGTCGTTGACGTTGTCGCTACTCTACCCGACGCATTTAAAAATATCGAAATTCTGGTGAATAATGCAGGACTAGCACTCGGCACTGATCCTGCTCATCAAGCATCTCTGAGTGATTGGCAAACCATGATTGACACCAATGTGACAGGGTTAGTGAATGTCACCCATGCTCTGCTACCCATTCTTAATATACAACCCAAAGCAAGCATCATTAACCTTGCCAGTATTGCAGCTAATTGGGCATATCCCGGTAGCCATGTTTACGGTGCCAGCAAAGCTTTTGTTGCTCAGTTCTCGCGTAACCTACGTTGTGATTTCGCCGGTACTGGCATTCGAGTAACTAGCTTAGAGCCTGGATTATCGGAAAGTGAATTCAGTCTTGTACGCTTCAATGGCGATCAAGCGAAGTACAACGCCGTATATGAAAACTCTTCACCATTACAACCAGAAGATATCGCAGAGATGATTCTTTGGATTGCAGAACAGCCTGCGCATATCAATATCAATAGCTTAGAAGTGATGCCTACTTCGCAAGCTTGGAACAATTTCAACATCGTAAGAAACGACAGCATTTAAGATCACAAGGAGTGAATGATGATTATTGGCATACCAAAAGAAATTAAAGTACATGAGTACCGAGTCGGAATGACGCCTGCTAGCGTGCGTGAAGTGTGCACACAAGGCCATACTGTATATTTAGAAACCGGTGCTGGGTTAGGTATTGGCTGTAACGATGACGAATATCGCCAAGCTGGAGCAAAGATTTTAGCTACAGCAGATGAAGTGTTTGCCATTGCTGAAATGATCGTGAAAGTTAAAGAACCACTTGCTGTTGAGCGTGCTCGTCTGCGAGCGAACCAGTTGCTATTCACTTATTTACACCTTGCCCCTGATATGGCGCAGACAGAAGATCTGATTCAAAGTGAAGCGGTATGTATAGCCTATGAAACAGTTACTGGCCCCAATAATTCACTACCGCTATTAGCGCCAATGTCTGAAGTCGCTGGCAGAATGTCAATTCAAGCCGGTGCTGCTTGCCTAGAAAAGTCTCAAGGTGGGGTTGGCTTATTATTGGGTGGCGTAGCGGGCGTTGCACCTGCAAAAGTAACCATTATCGGTGGTGGCGTTGTCGGCGCAAATGCAGCACAGATGGCAGTTGGCTTAGGCGCTGATACCACAATTCTTGATAACAATATCGATACGCTTCGCCGCCTAAATGCACAGTTTGGCTCGAGCGTAAAAACGGTATATTCAAATCAACAAAATCTTGAAGATGCAGTCATCGGTGCTGATCTTGTCGTTGGTGGTGTATTGATACCTGGAGCGGCGGCTCCAAAATTAGTATCAGAGAAAATGGTACAAGCAATGCGTCCAGGATCTGCTTTAGTCGACGTCGCGATAGACCAAGGTGGTTGCTTTGAAACATCTGTCGTTACGACACATGACGCACCAACCTATATCAAACACGGTATTGTTCATTACTGTGTTGGTAATATGCCAGGTGCATTAGCCCGTACCTCTGCATTTGCACTTAATAACGCGACTTTGCCATATATCCTACGTCTGGCAAATCTTGGCTATAAAGATGCTTTGCAGAGTGATCAAAACCTCATGAATGGCCTCAATGTCATCCATGGCAAAGTAACCAACGAGAGTGTCGCTCGTAGTTTAGATTTATCGTTTATCAACCAAAATACGGCGCTGTCTGTCGCTTAACCATAAAAAAGCCAGAGCATCACATGCTCTGGCTTTTTCGATATACACCTAATGAACTAGCAATCATTAATCGCATTGCGTACACGCTTATCAGATACCGGATACGGTGTGCCTAACTGCTGAGCGAAGAAACTAACGCGAAGTTCTTCAATCATCCATCGGATCTCTTTCACCTTATCTGGCACTGGTTGACCTTTCGGGATCTTATTAAGCAGCTCTTTATAATCTGAGACAACAGACTCTACTTTTAAGATATGCATGCGATCTTTATTTGGGTCAATTGGTAGCTTTTCCATCCGACGCTCAATAGCACGCATATAGCGAAGAATGTCTGGAAGCTTACGCCAACCACATTCAGTAGCAAAGCCCTTGAATATCAAGCCTTCAACTTGCGCTTTAATATCAGACAGCGCAAACGCCATTGTTAGATCCACACGGCCTTTTAGGCGTTTATTGATACTGAAAGCTGTTGTCAGAATTTCTTCCACTTGCTTAGCAATCTCAACAACCGTGTCACCTAACTCACCTCGGACGTGCTCTTTAAGCGCTTCAAAGGCTTCTGGCTCCCATGCTATACCACCCTTCTGTTCAATCAACTTATCAATACCACAAGCAATGCAGTCATCAATCAAATCAAGCACACGGCCATACGGGTTAAAGTACAGACCAAGTTTTGATTTGTTCGGTAAATTAGCATGTAGGTATTTGATCGGCGACGGTACATTCAAAAGAACTAAACGACGTTGACCTTGCTGCATGGCATTACGCTGTTCTTCTTCAGTTTCAAACAGTTTAATACCAACAGAATCTTTATTATCAACAATCGCTGGGTATGCTTTTACTTCAAAGCCACCACGTTTTTGCTGATAACGTTCAGGTAGTTTACCGAAGCTCCAAGTTTTCAGGCCTTCTTGCTCAATATCATCATCAGCTACTTTCGATAACGTTTCTTGAACTTTCTCTTTCAGGCCATCTTTCAAGCTGTATAGATCTTTGCTTTCTTTCAGCTTGCGGTTGCGATGATCAACAACACGATAAGTGATCTTAAGGTGATCTGGGATCTGCTCTAAATTCCAGTCTTCACGCAGAACAGTAACGCCAGTCATTCGCTTCAGTTCTTTCTCAAGCGAATCTAGTAATGGCATTGCCATTGCGTCTGCTCGCGCCAAGAATGCATCGGCATAATTTGGTGCTGGCACAAAGTTACGACGTACTGGTTTCGGTAATGCTTTAATCAAAGCAATAACCAACTCTTGACGTAAACCCGGAATTTGCCAATCGAAACCATCGATATCCACTTGGTTTAAGATTGGCAGCGGCACATGAACCGTGACACCGTCACTGCCCTCACCCGGTTCAAACTGATAGCTCAACTTTAGCTTCAAGTTTTCTTGATGCCAAAAGTTTGGATAATCCAAATCGGTAACATGGCTTGCATCGCCTCTGAACAGCATTTCACGTTCAAAGTTAAGCAACTCATTATTTTCACGGCTCGTCTTTTTCCACCACGCATCAAAGTGACGGCCTGAAACTACCGTGTGCTCGATACGCTGATCATAAAACTCAAACAACGCATCATCATCAATCAAAATGTCACGACGACGAGATTTATGCTCTAGCTCTTCAACTTCTTTAAGCAACTTGCGGTTTTGATGGTAGAACTTATGCTTGGTTTCCCAATCACCTTCCACCAGCGCCGAGCGGATAAACAACTCGCGAGATAAGACCGGATCAATCTGACCGTAGTTAACTTTACGCTTTCCAACGACTGGAATTCCGTACAAGGTAACCTTTTCAAATGCAGCAACAGATGCCTGCTTCTTCTCCCAATGCGGTTCGCTATAGCTACGCTTCAGCAAGTGCTCAGCTAAAGGCTCAACCCACTCAGGTTGAATTTTTGCTGCGATACGACCCCATAAGCGAGACGTTTCAACTAGCTCAGCAACCATTACCCACTTTGGTTGCTTCTTGAAAATGCCTGAACCAGGGAAAATATTGAATCGTGCATTACGAGCGCCTTGGTACTCGTTTTTCTCTTGGTCTTTCAAACCGATATGAGACAACATACCAGCAAGAATAGCAGTATGAATACCTTGGTAACTGGCTTCTTGTTCGTTAACTCGTAGTTCAAGTTCTTTAACGACTTGGTTAACTTGGTAGTAGATATCTTGCCATTCGCGCACTCGCAAATAGTTCAGGTAATCTTTTTTACACTGGCGTCGGAACTGGTTACCTGACAGTGCTTTTTGCTGCTCTTGAATGTAATCCCACAGGTTTACAAACGTCATGAAATCAGAGTCTTTATCGTAGAAACGACGATGCTTCTCATCTGACGCTTGCTGTTTTTCTGAAGGGCGTTCACGTGGGTCTTGAATTGAAAGCGCACACGCGATGATCATCACTTCACGTAATGCACCTTGCTTAGGCGCTTCTAGCACCATACGGGCTAAACGTGGGTCAATAGGCAATCGTGCTAATTGACGTCCCATATTAGACAAACGCTTACGCGGATCTTTCGCTTTGGTGTTAATCGCACCAAGCTCTTCCAATAGGCGAATACCATCTTGAATATTACGATTGTCTGGTGCTTCTACAAACGGAAACGCTTGAATATCACCAAGACCAATTGCCGTCATCTGTAAAATAACCGAGGCAAGGTTAGTTCGTAGAATTTCCGGATCGGTAAACTCAGGGCGAGATAAGAAATCGTCTTCTGAGTACAAACGAATACAGATACCTTCAGCAACACGACCACAACGGCCTTTCCGCTGATTAGCACTTGCCTGAGAAATACGTTCAATCGGCAGGCGCTGTACTTTGGTACGATAGCTATATCGGCTTATACGTGCCGTGCCAGGGTCAATAACGTATTTAATGCCCGGTACAGTTAACGATGTTTCCGCTACGTTGGTTGAAAGAACAATGCGGCGACCTGCATGTGATTGGAAAATGCGATTTTGTTCACTTGCAGACAATCGTGCATACAACGGCAGCACTTCGGTATCACGTAGATTACGTTTTCCTAATGCATCGGCCGTATCACGGATTTCACGCTCACCATTCATGAAGATCAGGATATCGCCTAACCCTTCATCACACAGTTCATCAACCGCATCGAAAATGGCTTGTAGCTGATCACGGTCGCTATCGTCACCGTCTTCTGATACAGCACGATAACGCACTTCAACAGGGAATGTACGGCCAGAGACTTCAATGATAGGAGCATTTAAAAAGTGTTTAGAAAAACGCTCTGGGTCAATAGTTGCCGAGGTAATGATCACTTTTAGATCAGGACGCTTTGGCAGTAACTCACGCAGGTAACCCATAATGAAGTCAATATTCAGGCTTCGTTCGTGGGCTTCATCAATAATGATGGTGTCATATTGACTTAAAAAACGATCATTCTGGATTTCAGCCAGTAAGATACCGTCAGTCATCAATTTAACTTGGCTACGATCAGACACTTTGTCGTTGAAGCGAACCTTATAGCCCACGTAAGAACCGAGTTCACACTCAAGTTCATCAGCAATACGGCTTGCCACAGTACGAGCAGCAAGACGACGCGGCTGGGTATGACCAATCATGCCTTTAACGCCGAGCCCTAGCTCCATACAGATTTTAGGGATTTGCGTCGTTTTACCCGAGCCGGTTTCACCTGCAACAATCACGACTTGATTGTTTTTGATCGCTTCCGCGATATCGTCTTTTTTCTGACTAACAGGTAGCTGTTCGGGGTAAGTAATGGCTGGGCGCTGTTTAGTGCGCATCTCTACAACTTGCATTGATTTAGCAATGTCGAGCGCTATTTCATCAAATACAGCATGTTTAGCTGCATCTTTTTTTATTCTTGCCGCACCTTGTACACGTTTGTGTAAACGGAAACGATCGCGAATCATGCAATCTTTAATCGCGGCTTTTAACGTCTTTTCATTATTTAAAACGTCAGACTGAGAGGTATTCGACTGAGTCAAAGGAATTCCTGATATATCAGCTTGATATTAATTAACTGCGGCGATTCTATCACACTTCTTCAGTGTGTACGGCAATCAGGCTGCTACTTGATATACGAAAGTACTCCATCAAAATAAAAAAAGCAGCAAGGTGCATTGATCCTTGTACGCTTCCCCCGTCGAGAAGAAGCCGAACATATGCCTCATAACAATATTTTTGCTATTTCCCTTCAATTGAATAAGTAACATATTGCAACTAAAGCCTTAACTCATGTAAGATTTTTCTACATTTATATCTAGGATGTAGAAATGAAAAAAACAATAATGAGCCTAGTGTTGGCAACGGTTATGGCGGCTCCAGCATTTGCAGAACAACCTATTCAGCTTTCAGTTCCAGGCAACAACCTACCTGATGGCAATGTTAAAGGTTTCCGTGCATCATTACTTTACGGACAAACACCACAAGTTACAGGTTTCCAACTGCCTATTTTAGGTATCGCAGAGTCTCAAAACTTCACCGGCTTGAGTGTAGGTGTATTCTTCGGTGCAACCCGAGTTACAGGTAACTCTACTGGTTTAAAACTTGGCCTTGCTAACTGGAACGATGGTACGGCTAAAGGTGCTGATCTTGGTTTTGCTAACTATACGGGCAGTAACTTTACTGGCTTACAAATGGGTGCATTCAACTATGCGGGTAGTTTAGATGGCCTACAGTTTGGCTTCATCAATGCTACGGAGCGCATTAATCAAGGTATTCAAATTGGCCTAATCAACTACGATAAGTCTGGTACTTTTGTTAGTGACGACTTCCCCGTGTTCCCTATTATTAACGCACGCTTCTAAGTCGCGTATCGATAATATGTCGTAGCATAAAGGAGCTAACACGCTCCTTTTTTCTTGACCACTACATGCCGCCTCTTTTCAGTTTTACCTAAATACCCTTCCACATCTCCCACATGATTTCTGTGGAACTTCTATGGAAAATGACGTTCATAACTAGATTGGTCGATTTTATGAAAACCGCCCACACTTAAAACGTTAGAGATAAAAATTGATACAGAGGTAAGGCATGTTCCAACAACTGCGTACGATTTTCCGACAAGTAATGCATGAAGGTACCGATGGTGGTGCAGTCGATACTCCATCACTACATTTGGCGATGGCTTGCTTACTTTGTGAAGTGGCTAATGCAGACCATAGTGATGATCCAAGAGAGCAAACCGCAAAACTACATTTGTTGGTTAACTTACTTGAAATCAGCGATGAGGAAGCGGCAGTCTTACTTGATGAAGCGAAGCGTAAAAGCAAACAATCTGTTTCGCTGTATGAGTTCACCACGAAATTACGCACTTTAGAACCAGAGCAACGCTACGCACTCATTGAAGCCATGTGGCAAGTGGCCTACGCTGACGGCGTGTTAGACCCAATGGAAGAAGCGGTAATAAGACAGGTTGCTGAATTGGTATACGTTGATCATTCTGAATTTATTCGAGCCAAAATAGCAGCTCAACCTAAATAACGAATCATATTACCGATAACAGCAGGCTGCAACCTGCTGTTTAAATCAAACGACAAATTTAATTGGCATGTTCAAATGGTATATTGAGTATTTATCGAATATCTATCGTCCTGCTTGCTTTACGATACTGAACTCGCCACCCCTGCCATCGCGGCAGCTCCCAACGCTTCGGATCTTGCTTACGTTTACCATTTGTATGTACGGCAATCACCAGCTTACGAGCGATTTGATACTCAATCTTCATCGCAAGATCAGTTAAGATCACTTGATACGGAAAGGCATCATCAAAATCTGACCTTTCCCACACAGGAATGCCATCAAAAATAAAATCATCGGCAGTAAATAATTCCATATCATCAATAGACTCTATACCCAACGCTTCAAACTGCTCAACCAGCCACCGCTTCACGTCGGTACTTTCCGCTGATCTTGTGCAAACATCGGCTTGGTATCGCCCTAGTGCAATATATAAATTCCACTGGTGAATATCGGCAGTAAGGCGCTCAGCAAGGCCATTAAGTAGCTGCCCACTTAATGTCATATCGACCAAAGAGTCTAGCGCTGACTCACCTTGTGGTGGCGCCCAGTGCGAGTAAATGACCCTGCCCGCATAGATTTTTTGGTACTCGACTAAACAACCGTTATCAGTCACTTTCGTTTCACCCGTCGCATCGTCACCAAAAGAGTGCTGATTTAACATTGATAAAGGTACTGGGGCCATGCACGTCGCCAAGACCAAGTTTTGTTTCACCCCTTTCCCCGGCACAGCAAACTGATCGAATACAATCGCGGCTTCGGCTTCTTCACTGTAACGGCTATCACGACCTACGCTCACTTCAACAAAACCATTACCTAGGGCTTGGCGTCTTTTTTGACGACGAACAAACACCAAATCTGGCATCGCAAGCATTATTGCTTCTAGCCATTGTTCACGACGCAATGAGCTTGCAACCTCAAGTGCGGGTAATGACAATGCGGTTCGAATTTGGTCTGACAACTGTCTCGCTTCTTTCAGAAGTTCCGCGTCAATATTCAAACACTCAGGTACAGGGCCACGTAATAATTTAATTAAGGCGGTTGCATCACAACCATTCGGCTCCCATTTCAGTAACTGCTCTCGCTTTTCTTCCGATGAAGGCATTTGCCATAATCGCTGATAAATGCTCAGAGCGGCAGATAAGTCAACCATCGCTTCTTGGCTCGCCTTGTCAGGCATCGCAGTAATAAGGTGCGCAAACAGCGTATCTATTGGTAGCGGATAAAGGAGTCGGCCATGCTTTGTAACATCACCACTTTGATTAATTGCCTTCATGGTTTGAAGCTTTTCAGATGCGATATCTAGCGATTTTGCAGGCAATACATCAACAAATGGTAACTGTGCCAGCTTGAAACCACAGCAGGCAGCAGCAAGCATCGGCTCTACCAGTTCCTCTCGATGTAATTCGGGTGGAGTGACCAACTCAAGTGGTGCTGCTTTACCATAAAGTCGAAGGCATACACCATCTTCAACACGTCCTGCACGCCCTTTGCGCTGCTCTGAGCTGGCTTTTGAAATAGCATGCAGCCCCAAAACGGTTCGTCCATTGCGCTGATGGGTTCTACGCTCTAACCCTGTATCAACAATTAATGTCACACCGGGGATCGTTAATGATGTTTCAGCCACGTTCGTTACTAATATAATCCGCTGCTTATCACTCTCAGTCAGTGCACGATGACGCTCATCATCAGTAACCGATGAATGTAGTGGGATTATGTCGATTAATCCCATATCGACCTCAGCCGCAAGTGCTTGCTTCAACATCGATAAACATTGCTGAATTTCTTTACGACCGGGCAAGAAAACTAAAATATCGCGATGTTCTTGATAATGACTTAGCACCGCATTTTTAACTTGCTTATCAATGTGACGGACATCAGGCATGTTCCGACTATCAGTGGCTAAGTGTGATGTTGTGACATGAAAGTTTCGCCCTTTGGCTTGCAAACAGTGTCCCGCTAGATATTCAGTGAGCTTTTGACTGTCTAGCGTTGCAGATGTCACTACAATGCGATGACTATCAAGTTGCTTTAATACCGCAAGTAACAAATCGGTATCCCAGCGGCGTTCATGAAATTCATCAATGATTACGGTGCTAAAACCCTCCAGTTTGTTTTCCGTTAACCAACGCAGGGCAACACCGGGCGTAACAAAAACAATCTCACTCTTGTCATCAAACTGATTATCAAAGCGAATAGCATGCCCTACCGACTGACCAACTTGCTCACCCCTTTGTGATGCCACAAATTCAGACAGTGACGTACAAGCAACTCGGCGAGGCTCTACCACCAATACCCTACCTTGCTCAGCCGCCCACACCGGTAAATGAGTCGATTTCCCTGAGCCTGTTTCAGCTTGTACCACAAGATGGTGCTGGCTCAGTAAACTTAAAAACTCACTTTTAATCGATTCTATTGGCAGGCTATATGTGTAAGGCATGGAATTATCAGTCAGTTATTGCTCGAGCAGCTATTGTGTCAATTAATGCTAGTGATGTCATGATTTGATCGCTATTTGATATGAAAATTGCATTTTACCACAAGGTAATTGATGTTGTGCCATATGAATAAATTCTATTAATATCAATAACTCTCATTTATTTACAAGTAATTACGACACTTGGAACGATTGTTGCTTTATTTAAAAACAAGCTTCCGTGATTTATTAAATAAAGGGTTTCAATATGAAGGTATTTAACACCGCCGTTATTGTAGGACTTTCGTTAAGTAGCATTTTCTCTCATGCAACCTTAGTCAGTATTGATAACTGTATTGGTACTACAGCCAACGGCCAAACGGTAACCTGTGAAATCACAGACTCGCCAGCTAGTAGTATTACGGAAAACCCAAATAACAATGAACTTATTGCTTGGGATCACGTTAAAAAGCATGCCCTAACCGAAAATCTAAAAGTAGATAACACTTTTAGCCCAAGCTTTTCAGATTAAATGATTAACCATCTCAACGATTTGTTTAAAGGAAATGCCATGAAGTTATCTAAGGCACTCATCACCACAATATTAACCACTGCTAGTTTTGCCTCTCATGCAACGTTAGTCAGTATCGATAATTGTTCTGGTACGGCAGCTAATGGCCCAGCCGTAACCTGTGAAATTACAGATACCCCAGCCAGTATTATCACCCCTAACCCGAATAACAATACACTTATCGCTTGGGATGAAGTTCAGAACCATACACTCACATCAGACCTAACCGTTGATCGTGTTTTTGACCCAACAGCGTCGTTCATTGAAGATATTGGTGGCGGTGAGTATGTCATTAAAGCTGGCACAATTGTCTCGAGTCATTACGTACAGTGGGATCCAGACGGCCTAGGAACCATTGATGCGTCCATTGTTCTCGATTCTCAAGTATTTGCCTTCATCACATCAGACCAAAACCTGTTTGCCAGTGATGCTCAACTTGCTCGTCCTGGTATTGATTATAATAACTTCACTTCTAGGGGCTTAGAGAATGCCGATACGACAGTCTTCGATAATAACAGTACTGACATTAGCTGGAGAGCAACTTCTCCGGGAGATTGGACTCGTTTAATTACGGCTTATTCGCCAGCAGCACAAGTGCCTGAGCCTGCACCACTTAGCATCATTCTTGCCAGTTTCATCGGTATTATTTGTCGCTCTAAGCATCGTAAAGTGATTAGTGATTAGTGATTAGTGATTAGTGATTAGTGATTAGAATCATTATCTGACACAAATAATACCTTCGAAATTTTGTTTCTTCACCTAAATGATATATCTCAAGGAAATATAATGAAGCTATCTAAGGCACTCATTACTACAGTATTAACGGCGACTAGTTTTGCTTCTCATGCAACCTTAGTCAGTATTGATAACTGTTCTGGTACTGCAGCTAATGGCCCGGCAGTAACCTGTGAAATTACGGATTCCCCGGCCAGTATTATCACCCCGAACCCTAATAACAATACACTTATCGCTTGGGATGAAGTTCAAAACCATACTCTCACGTCAGACCTAACGGTTGATCGTGTTTTTGACCCATCAGCGTCGTTCATTGAAGATATTGGTGGTGGAGAATATGTCATTAAAGCTGGCACCATTGTCTCAAGTCATTACGTACAGTGGGATCCTGATGGTGTAGGAACCATTGATGCATCCATTGTTCTCGATTCTCAAGTATTTGCCTTCATCACATCAGATCAAAACTTGTTTGACAGTGATGCTCAACTTGCACGTCCAGGTATTGATTACAATGATTTCACCTTACGCGGGCTAGAGGGCGGAGACACGACCATTTTCGATGGCAGTAGCACAGACATCAGCTGGAGAGCGAGTGCACCCGGTGATTGGACACGTTTAATTACTGCTTATTCACCAGCAGCACAAGTTCCAGAGCCAGCATCACTTGGCTTTATGCTAGCTGGACTCATTGGCATCATAAGTCGCCGTAAAAAACAAACGCACTAAAGATTTTTATATTCTTGATTTGAGCCCAATAAAATACCTTAATTTCGCTTACCCAACATTCACACCTGCCCTCAACGTCGCACATATTAATACGAATAATATGTGCGATGCCTACTGGCTTTACATTTCACCATTCGCACTCATCTAATTCTTATGATCACGTACTTATCGATGTGACCAATAAGTTAGTCTCGCTTGTTAACAAACCAACACCCCGAATACGCCCTGACTCAATTTTACTGTCAACTTTTTTTACACTCGCCAAAAACCATTTCAAAATAACGACACCAAGTTATTGATTTTAAATATGAAAATAAATAATGAAAAGTTGGTCTTCATATTGCAACTCAATTGAAGACGCATATTGAAATTGTTTTCAAAGTAATCAATAAACCAAGGTGAGGTAGGTTATGTTAAAGAGAAATCAGAAGTTAGTTCTATCATGCTTAATGGCATTCGGATTCTCTACAGCAACCCAAGCAGGGATGATTGTTTCAGGTATCGATAATGATTATCACGCCCAAAGAGGTGCAGGCGATCCCGCAGGTAACCAGTACAACTTATTACTCAACCAAGTAAACTTCTTAACTGGTGGCAATAGCGCCGATTCCTTTATCACCGCAGCAGGAATTGGCGGGAATTTTGGTAATCGTGAATTGGATGATGTTTTTTCCAGCGGTGATCTTGCTGGTAGTGTCGATCGTATTACTGAAGCTGCCTTTAATGCCCTTAGCACAGCCGCCCTACTTTCCACTTACGATTTGTTATTGTTTACTTGGAATAGCAGTACATCATTGAATGCAGACTGGGCAACGGTAATCAAACCCTACCTAGATGGCGGTGGCCATGTTATTTGGGAAGATGAAAATAACTTAGGTGATTTAAGTGCTGTGATTACTGGTTCAGAAAGTAATGGCTCTTTTGGTACAGGTTATCAAGTAAGTAATGTGCCGGGATTAACCGATGGTATTAGTGGACATTTTGTTAACCACCATATCGGACTTACAAGCTGGGATCCGATGTTTACCTCATTCATCACTGGCCCTGCAGGCGATACCTTTGCATCTCGCGGGATTTACTATAACTACGTACCAGAGCCAGAAACACTTGCGCTGTTTGGATTTGGTCTGATTGGTCTTGGCTTATCAAGAAAAAGAAAAATAACGCGCCTAGCTAACTAATAACTTGAACTTAGGGCTAGTGGCGTACTAGCCCTTATCACTGTATTAACGGTCGCAGAGTAAACACTCATTTCATATTCCGCTATTAATATCACTACTTTTTCATTCAGAAATTGACATTTTCTTTCAACTCCCTAGCCTTATGTCATCCATTCGTTGAGGCTAGTTTCAACATGACTGACAAAACAATTTTTAACCCAGAACTATGGGATATCGTTCCAGGCTTTGATTTTGAAGACATTACTTATCATCGTGCTAAAGCACATGGTACGGTACGTATCGCCATTAACCGCCCAGATTGCTTAAATGCATTTCGCCCTAAAACCGTTGATGAATTATTCACAGCGCTTGATCACGCTCGACAGTGGTCAGATGTTGGTTGTGTTCTATTAACGGGTGATGGCCCTTCTAAGAAAGGTCAGTGGTCGTTCTCTTCAGGTGGTGACCAACGTATTCGCGGTAAAGACGGTTACAAATACGAAGGTGAAGAAGCGGGTAAAGCCGACGTAGCTCGTATGGGCCGTCTACATATTCTGGAAGTTCAGCGTATGATCCGCTTTATGCCTAAAGTTGTTATCGCTGTTGTACCTGGTTGGGCTGTCGGTGGCGGTCATAGTCTTCACGTTGTATGTGATTTAACGCTTGCTTCGAAAGAACACGCGGTATTTAAGCAAACTGATCCTGATGTCGCCTCATTCGATTCAGGCTACGGCTCCGCTTACCTTGCGAAGATGATTGGTCAAAAGCGCGCTCGTGAAATCTTCTTCTGTGGTTTTGACTACAGTGCACAAGAAGCATATGAAATGGGTATGGTAAATAAGGTTGTTGATCACTTCGAATTAGAAGAAGAAGCACTACGCTGGGCAAAAGAAATTACCAGCAAATCTCCAACAGCCATGCGTATGCTTAAATACGGCTTCAACCTGCCAGATGATGGCTTGGTCGGTCAACAGCTATTCGCTGGTGAAGCAACGCGCCTTGCCTATGGTACCGCTGAAGCGCAAGAAGGCCGTGATGCCTTCCTAGAGAAACGTGACCAAGATTTCAGCCAGTTCCCTTGGCACTATTAATCGCGTTTAGTTTTCACTAAAAACTATCAAGCCCTGATTTAGTCAGGGCTTTTTCGTTTTTACTGCATCCCCATTCAGTTTTAAATGAGGTTTCTATGTAATGGCTAGGTAATAACCCGTGATGATATATACCTCTAATCTATTTACGGTATAAAGATCACTAAGGAAAGGTTATGTGTAAACTAAAAATAATCATCAAAATATTTACTTCCACTCTGTTCCTTTTTAACTTTCACGTTATTGCAAGCGAAGAAAAAAATCCGTTTTCAGAGCAATGGCTTAATGAAATCAAGCAACTCGCTGAGATAGAAGTATTACAGCGAACAATTCCATTTCAAGATGGGACTGAATTAACCTACTCCATGCCTGTAGAGGGCAGTACTAACAAAGCCATTAATCTTGGTCAAGGTTGGACTAAAAAAACCCAACAGCAATTCTACTCTACCAGTCAAGGTTCAAGAATAATGCCTTATGATTGGTATCTATATTTAGAACAAGTCAATAGTACATCGCTCTTTCGCGCAAACGATAATATAAGCAGTTATGGTTATATCCCTAGCAATATAATTAAAGGTATTAACCCCGATGGACTGAGCATCGGTTTTGTTAAAGACACACCTTCAGCTACAACTACAACTACAAAATCACAAATATACCCAGGGATGGCCAACGGAGCTTGGGTTGGTATGAATTGTGCGGCTTGCCATACAACGGAAGTTGAATATAAAGGCACGGTAATGCGCATTGATGGCGGCCCAACAATGGCGAACTTTCAGCAATTCAATGTCGATTTAGTCACAGCCCTCGAGTCAACAATCAGAGATGATGATAAATTTGAACGCTTCGCCAAAAACGTATTACAAACATCAAACTATATAGATAGCACTGACAATAAAGATCGCCTGAAATTAGATTTAATTAAGCAAACCGACAAACTTAATCACCGTAATAAAATCAATGTGCCGAATGATCATCAAGCGCCATATGGCTACGGACGACTTGATGCAATCGGAGCGATTTTTAATCAAGTATTGTCGGTTTTTAACAATGACCCTCATAACGCGCGTGTTGCAAATGCGCCGGTAAGCTACCCATTTCTTTGGGGGACACATCAGTCGGATGTCGTTCAGTGGACAGGTTTTGCACCTAATGGCCCATTAAGTCTCGGGGCACTGATTCGAAATGGCGGTGAAGTACTCGGCGTTTACGGACAGATTGAAATAGATAAAGACACAAATACTGTCGCTTACCCGTCATCTTTAGATTTTAAAGGTCTAGGTATTTTAGAAGCGAGAGTCGCACAGTTAAAAGCGCCACCTTGGCCACAGAAGCTATCAAGCATCGACGCATCAAAATCGCAGCAAGGTAAAAGTATCTATGCAAAAGAATGCGCCAGTTGTCATGCCGTCGTCGCTAAGTCAGATCAAGGTAAACCTTATAAAGCACAACTTACACCTTTATCTGATGTAAAAACCGATGCACAAGAAATCATAAACCTATTAGCTTATAGAGATAGTGGAGCATTTAACTCTCGCCATGAATTTGGCAAATTAGGCCCACAAATAGGTACTATTACAACGGGCTTAGATCCTTTGGTAAATTCGGTTGTAGGGACTATTATTGCGCAGATAAAAGAAGCGATGCCCGCAAGCTTTGTTGAATATGAAGGTGGAAAGTTAGCAAGCAATCAAGCTTTAAATAATGGTATTGGCCTAGACAAGAAACAACGTTATGCCTACGCAAAGAAAGCAATGAAAGATCTAGATGATTTCAAACAAGCTTATAAAGACTTAATCGCTACAGCTCAATTCATAAACTCCAAATGCAAATTGACACCAAAGTTATGTAAAGAACTTCTTGATTCTGGTTTGGTTGTGGTTGATGTCAAGGACTACATTAACAACCTCCAAACTACGCCGGAACAAAAAGCAATAAAAGCTGCGGTACGTAATGGGCAAGTCTATAAAGCTCGCCCGCTCAATGGAATTTGGGCTACCGCTCCATACCTTCACAATGGCTCTGTACTTTCACTAATGGAGTTATTAAAGCCAGAAGAAAAGCGTTTAAAAGAATTCTACGTCGGCAGTCGAAAATTAGACACTGTGAATGTCGGTTTTATTAACGAGCAGGTGCCCCACTCTTCATTATTTGATACCAAGTTACTGGGAAATAGCAACCGTGGCCATACATACGGTGTTGATTTGAAGCAGGATGATAAAATTGCATTAGTTGAATATATGAAGACGTTATAACAATAATTAAGTATTTCATTTCTAAAAAAAGGCTCTACAATTTTTGTAGAGCCAAACAGTCCTAGCAAGACCAGCAAAATTCAAAATAACATTCATTAGGACGGCGAAAATTTCGCACTGAATTAATAAGTAAAACTAACACCGACAAAATGTATTCGCCCATCAAAGCTTCCATTCAGCCTTGGGATAGTACGCTGAATATCCACGTCACCTAAATCTGCATATTCATAGAACATATCGACGGTGATATCGTCCCATTTTGTTGCCGCACCGACCGAGTAGCGGTATTGTTCGCCTACGGGTACATCAACCCACTGTTTACTCGGATCATCTTGAGGAGACGTTTCATATGAAAAGCCCGCTTTCAAGCGCCATTGACTGTTAACTTGGTAGTCTGCGCCAAGTGCAAACTTCCACACATCATCCCAATCGCGGTCTATTGTTACCCCGTCACGCCCTAATCCAAGATCAGTATCGGGGGTAAAGTTCATTACTGTATTATCCCATTCACTCCAGCGATGCCATTGCACTGAAGCAAGTAAGTCCAGTTGGTCAGTTACAGCATAACTGGCACTCATATCGGCAATGGCCGGTAAGCTGATATCGGTCTGTAACTTATTTATCAATCCTGGTGCACCGCTAATAGAGCTAGTCACTCGAGTATCAAATTCATGCTCTAATTTTGTTCGGTAACTAACACTCAACGCTAACCTGTCATCATGTTGATACATAACACCCGCATTCGCGCCAAAAGCCCAGTCAGTACCCTGCTTCACATTTAGCACACTTGTCGATTGCTGGAGTGCCGCCCAACTCAGCTGTAAGCCTGCCCCAACAGACCACTGAGAGTTTATTCTGTAGCTCAATGCAGGGTTAAACTGCATCGCTGTTAAGGTGATCTCATCTAAAGCAGCTGCACCTGCCCACTCATTACCATATGAAAGGCTTGAGCCACCAACCGCGCCTAACGCCAAACCAAGGTGTAAATTATCGGTTATTTGATGTGCATGGAAAGCACCAAAAGAAGGTAATACAGAGTGCGCTTCACCGTTACCTCTATCAGCGTTATCCGTGTAGTCCATTTTTAAGTCAAAGCCAAGCAGGTTAAACGTTGTTTGGCTTTCACCCATCCCGCTCATTGTTGCAGGATTGGTCCACATTGCGGCTGCTGATCCCGTGTAAACACCATCACCGGCTCCGGCTGTACCAGCATTAGCAGTAACTGCTTCTTGCAAAAATATACCGCTCGCTTGTGCGGGCAAAGATAAGACGGACATTATTGCCAATGCCAGTTTTAATGGTCGCATTTTTATTCTCAATATATTTCACGTAGGTTGGACAAGGCAAAAGCATTAGCCTTGTTTAGATTTCAGTTCTTCAATTACATGCGCAGGGGCAATTTTCTCTAACTCAGCGAGACATTGTTCTGCTTTTTCGTTATTAGTGCGCACATAGATATCGCACACCGCATAAAGCTGTTCTGGTGCACCTGAAACTAAATAAGCTTGTTCGAATGACTGTACTGACTTTGCTATATCAACCGGCTCTTGCAGCACGCCGTTCAAATACCAAAAATAGCTATTATCTTCTGCCAATTTAGCCGCCTTTTCGATGGCTGCAGCTGCTTGTGCTTTTTTGTCCAACCTTACTAGCGTTAGCGCTTTTGAATAATACAGGTTAGCCGCTTGAGGCTGTAATTCGATCGCTTTATCCAGCGAGTTTAACGCTTCTGTATCTTTACCTTGGGCGCGAAGGTTATCTGCAACACTGAGCCAAACCTGAACATTATTTGGTGTCTTTACCAATAAGTTTTCATAGAGCGTTTGTGCTTTATCCCACTGTTGATGCCAACGGTATACATCCGCAAGTAACAATACTGAGTCATTATCCGGTTGAGATTTCAAATAAGTCAGTAGCTCCTGATACGCGGGCTCTATCGCCTGTTGCTGCTCAGATGACATGTTGGAATAGTCTCGAATCAAGCTTGTAGTCGCTGTAACCCTCACTCGGCTGCTACTGTCTTGCAATAATGGCGCAACGATACGCCAACGATGTTCAAACTGATAAGGGTCTGTACCAATTACTGCGGCTTCACGAATAGTCGCACTTTCATCTTTTAGTGCACGCGCTACAGCAACCAAACTGCTCTGATTGGGATAACGAGCTAGCTGACGCAAAGCATCAGCTCTAATATCATCACCCTGACGTTTATCTTGCGCGGTATAAACAAGTTGTTGCAGGTGATCGGCACTTGCTTGCTGTATCGTCACCTGAGAGTTTGAAGGTGAAGGTGAAGGAACAATATTATCGCTGGCAAATACTGACGATGACAGTAAGGCAATACTGGTTAAAATGGCTAATGACTTCTTCATATAAAACCTACGACTAATACTTTGATGAAACAGCATGACCATGACTTGCTTGTGCATGCCTTAATTCATCACGATATTTTCCGTAAGCAACGGGGTTTCCGGTCATACGTAATACATAAGCGATAGCGTTATCTGCATGACTGAAAAACTTCTTCCAACCAGCGCACAGATAATTTAGTCCTGGCTCACCATCTTTGGTTCTAATAAAGCGATTTTTGGGACATTCGCCATGACACGCAAATTTATAATCACATTGCTGACACTGCGTCGTCAGTGTTCTTGATTTAGCAAAACCAAATTTTTTCTGTTCTTCCGAGTAAGCCATATCATCCAGATTTTGATGATGAATATTACCGACTTTATATTCTGGGTATACATAATGGTCACAGGTATAAACATCGCCATTAGGCTCCATTGCTAAACCTTTCCCGCATATTTCACCAAGGGTACAAAGTGGGTTTTTACGTCCCATCCATGTTTCAACACTGGCTTCAAAATATTGAACGAACACTTTGCCAATATCGTTTTTGATCCATTCATCGAAAACCGCAATAAGAAAATCTCCCCACGCATCAGCCGATACACACCACGGTTCAACAACCGACTGCTTATGCCATGGGTTGAGTCGCTTATCACCTTGGCGTAATTGCTCTTGTGGCTGCCAAGTTTGTGGGGCTGTCGTACGGAACGTTTTCTGCTCTACAATGGGAATAAACTGCATTTGTGGCGACTTAACGACATCGCGTAAAAAGCGATATACCTCTAATGGATTCTTGCTGGTGAGGTTATTCACACACGTTAACGTGGCAAATTTCACATTGTGCTTATGCAGTAATTCAACTGCTTTCATCACTTGTTTAAAGGTGCCACGACCTGCTTTATTGGTTCGGTAGGTATTATGTAACAGCTCGGGGCCATCAATACTCAGTCCGATTAAGAAATGGTTTGCAGCTAAAAACTCACACCATTCGTCATTTAATAATGTACCGTTAGTTTGCAAATCATTCGAAATTATCACACCAGCTGGCTGATATTTTTTTTGTAGCTCAACCACTTTCTGGAAATAGTCGAGCCCAAGCATTGTGGGCTCGCCCCCCTGCCAAGAAAAAATAATTTCAGGGGTATTTTGACCCTCAATATATTGTCGAATATAGGTTTCAAGAGTGTCGTCATCCATCTTTGGCGAACAGCCTTTTTTATACTCAAGCAAATCCTGTTTGCTCAAGTAGTAACAATAAGTGCAATCAATGTTACAAGCTGCGCCAATTGGCTTAGCCATTACATGCAAACGCTTAGATGCCTTACCGTTAAACTGTGGACCTTGAGTGACTAACATATCTCACCTATACGCAATTTATTCAGGGAGCAACAATGTTAAATCGCGACTAAGAGAATTGCTTGTTATACCCCTTATAACCAATGGGAATGTCGTAATCACCTACAATGCGCTCTCCATCGGCTTCGGAGGTGCATACCCGTGTTTTCTAAATTATCTAAGTTCTCAAACCTACCTAAACAATCGCGCATTGCACTAGTCATTGGTACTGGTGCCATTGTATGGCTAGCCGTCAGTAACATGTCAAAGCCTCCCCACCCCATTAAGCAACAAATTGAAACTGACATGGTATTAGTTAAAGGCGGAAGCTTTGAGATGGGCTCCAATTCAGCTAATGCAAAAAAATCAGAAACCCCTGCGAGAACTGTTTCAGTAAACAGTTTTTACATGTCTAAGTTTGAGGTAACACAATCGTTGTTTGAGTCGGTCATGGGCTCATCTCTCAGCTACTTCAAAGCCCCTGAAGTCCCTGTAAATAACATCAGCTGGCAACAAGCCAATTTCTTTATCGAACAGTTAAATGAGCTGACTGGCGCTAACTATCGCTTACCTACCGAAGCTGAATGGGAATTTGCAGCGCAAGGTGGCAACCTCAGCCAAGGCTATACCTATAGCGGCTCAAACAACATTGATGATGTGGCGTGGTATGCAGGCAACTCGAACAACCAAGCGCAACCTGTCGGCCAGAAACAACCGAATGAACTCGGTTTATACGACATGACGGGGAATGTCGGCGAGTTTGTGATTGATGCCTTTGATGATGGGTTTTACCGCTATGGCCCTACGGACAATCCAAATAATGCGCACGATACCGACATTGGCTTAGCGCATAAATCGGTGCGTGGTGGCAGTTTCTCTTACGATGCCAATGAATCTGAAAACTACCGACGAGATTTTGCTAGCCAATCTATCCTCATGTCAGACATGGGGCTAAGACTCGTTCGAGATATTAAGTAATAAGCCCCATTGCACACAGAACACGGATACACTCTTAATCAAAGGAAAGCAATAATGAACAAACCTTGGTTACCTTGCATGCTTATGACTGGATTGCTGGCCATGCCAGCAATAGCGGCACCTGAGAAACCCAAGCTCGTACTTCAAATTACCGTTGATGGGCTACGTGCCGATTTACTTGAACGCTATAAGCATAATTTCGGTGAAGATGGCTTTCGTTACTTAATGGATCAAGGCACTTACTATACCAATGCCCATTATCAGCACGGGAACACCGAAACCATTGTAGGCCATGTATCCCTCGCTACAGGGGCACCGCCGAGTGTACATGGTATGGTTGGCAACGTTTGGTATGACAGGCAGCTTGATCGTCTGGTCTACAATGTCGAAGATGGTAACTACAGCATGCTAAGTGCTAATGCTGGCGTTGACCAATCAACCGAAATCGACCCGACACAGAAAGCGGCACAACTGGATGGGCGTTCGCCAGTGCCAATTTTATCGACAACCTTCAGTGATGAGCTTGCAGTTGCAAGTAACGGAGAGTCCAAGCTCTTCTCGGTATCAATTAAAGATCGTGGTGCTATTTCACTTGCTGGGCATTCAGGTAAAGCGTTCTGGTTTTCCAAAGCGCAATCTGAATTTGTAACCAGTGAATATTACTATGACCAGTACCCCGGTTGGGTAACTGACTGGAATAATGCTGGCCATACCGCCCAATATTCCAAGCAACGTTGGACGCTCTCGCTACCCGAAGATCAGTACACCCTTAAAGAAGGCGAAACAGATCATAAGGTAGACTTAGCCGGCTTTAAACGCACCTTTCCGCACCCTTATGGACCTGCCAGCTATCCGTATTTCAGTACCATGTTAACGTTAAGCCCTGCAGGCGATGAATTAACCGAAAGTTTTGCTTCTACCCTGATCGAAAAAGAGCAATTAGGCCGTGGTAAGTTCACAGACTACCTTGCCGTTAGTTTCTCATCGAACGACTATGTCATTCATATGTATGGGCCTTCTAGCCTAGAAACCGAAGATAACTTGATCCGATTAGATAGAACCATTAGTAAGCTACTTAAACAGGTTAATGCCAAAGTAGGCCTTGATAATACGTTAATTGTTTTATCTGCTGATCACGGCGTGCCGGAAGCAGCACCTACCGTTAACGCCCTTGGGTATAATAGTGCAAGCTACTTTAATAAAGACGCGATCATCACACCTGCTCTATTAGATAAATTAAAGAGCCGCTTTGGTCTCGGCGAAGACGTGATACGACTTTATGCTCAACCTTACATCTACCTAAACCATGAAATGATTAAAGAAAAAGATCTTAATCTTGCAGAGGTACAGCGCGCCATTGCTGAAGAGGTAAGTAAAGTTAAGGGGATTTCATACGCGGTAACTAGCACTGATATTCAAACCAATAAATTACCTGATACCCATGTTATGCAGTTGGTAAAGAATAACTATCATCCCCAGCGTTCAGGCGACATTTACCTCGTATTTGCCCCACGTACCTACATTAATGACATGGACGGGCTTACCATTGCTTCAACTCATGGCTCACCTTGGCGCTATGACACTCATGTACCTGTTATTTTTGCGGGTAACTCAGTGCAAACCAACAAAGTGTCTCGTGCAATAACGCCTTACGATATTGCCCCAACGCTGTCTAATATTTTGGGTATTACTCAACCAAGTGGTGCAACGGGTGAAGTGCTGAAAGAAGTCTTAGAGCAATAATGATTTCAGGCTAAAAATTCCAATAGGCTCATATTAAATGAGTCTATTGGGTTAAACTTTTTGACCTTGTGACTATTTATAATAAAACGTATCAATAACACTATTTCACTAACTTAGATATATAAGGAATATTTCTTAATTTATTCTTCCAAGGTAAGCCGTAGCCAACTAACAGATCATCATTGGGCATTTCATAAGCAAAATATTGAACAACGGGAATATCTACTCTGCTTGGTTTGACAAATAGTGTCGCAATCGAGAGTGATTTTGGTGAAAAGTTATCCGACAAATGCTTAATAAGACGTTTCATTGTTCCACCAGACTCAATCGCATCATCGATAACGATAACGTCTTTATCTGTTATATCGATATTATTGTGATAAACAATCTCTGAAGTATTGTTACTATCACCTGGCGTATGGGGACAAGAAATATAATCCATACAGATGTCAAAGTTTAGCTTACGTACAAGGTCAGCTGTAAAAAGGATCCCACCAGGCACTACCGTTATGATCACAGCCTCTTTAAACACTTTATTGAGCATCCCTGCAACGGTATGTGCTCCCTCCTCTATCTGTACCTTGCTTAAGACCATTTCACCCACATGTGGATTTTTCATTTTGTTTCTCCGCTAATGACTCATATTTTGAAAATATACGAGCAAGGTTACCGCTAATCACACCTCATAGTTACGAGATTACTCGTATATCAATAATCGCTATTTGGCATTTTTTCCTTTTTTGCATCTGCTAGTCATTTCTTGCTGACAATCAGATTCGTACAATGACAATAAAAATTCCTTACTAACACTTCGATGCGTTGTTGGTTTCAACTCAGAGAGTGACATCAATGATTGCGTAGATAGAATAGCCTCAACTTCCACCGAGCTCGTCACACTCAGTAATCTGCTTTGATAATACTCGCTTAATGGCATCTCATTTTTGTTACATATCACGCGCTTAATTACATCAAACATGAACGAGTCTCCTCTTATAATTCGAGGATATTATCTCGCCAAAATATGAAGAGTAAAACAGAGAATATTTCTTTGAACTGTTCCTCTTTAAGGTCTAAAATTGACAAATTCAATGACTTGTCATCATAAAATCGTTAAATGAGGAATAGAATGGAAAACAAACAACCTGTTTTTAGTGCTAAAAAACAAGTTATCTATTACTCACGTCTGGTTAAATATGGGGTCAATAATGAGGTCTCTGTTACGCTCTCTGAAGTCGCCGAGATGATGTTCACGAGCACCAGGCATTGCCGTACATTGTTAAAACAGATGCACGAACTTGGCTGGGTTGAGTGGACCCCTAAAGTCGGACGCAACCAAAGATCCACACTCTACCTTAAATATAGTCTTGCAGCCCTCAAGGCTGATTTAGCTCAAAAAATGATTGCCGAAGGTGATTATGAGAAAGCTTTGACACTTATCGATAACGATAAAGCACTTTTTGGGCAGCTGTTGATCAATACTTCAGGCACACAACTTCGTGAAGGCCAAGTACATATTCAGCTAACATATGACCGTAATTTTTCAAAACTATTACCGCACATACCGCAACGAAATAGCGAGCGATTTTTATTACGGCAAGTATATAGCTGCCTGACAAAGTGTGACAAGCATGGTCACGTCAGCACCGATCTTGCGCACCATTGGGTATATAATGAAGAAGCACTAAGTTGGAAATTTCACCTCCGTCCACAGCTCTCTTTTCATGACGGAAGTGAAATTAATGCAGAGCACATTGCGAATTTATTTAAGCGGCTAAAAGAGCGTTATCCTTTTAAGAAAGATCTCGCACATGTAGAGAACATTACTGCAACTAGTCCACTTTGCATTGAATTCAAACTCAATAAGCCAGACCCCGGTTTAGCAGGAATAGTTGCCGACGTGAGATATTCCATACAACCTATTACTCAACTATCTTCTGTAACAGAAGTCGTAGGTAGTGGTGTTTTTCAGATTAAAGAGCATTCAGACAAAAGATTGATGCTTAGTGCAAACAATCATTTTCATGGCTATCGTGCCCTTACAGATACCGTCACCATTTGGCAAGTACCAAGCCAATACAACTTCAAACTTGGTGAGACAAATCTCGACACAGAGTTAGCAAACGAAAAGCTAAGTTCAACTTGCGTAAACTACGTAACACTAGACAACCACCAGCCATCATCCCAAACAGACGTATACAATCAGATTGAAGATGGTTGCTTGCTGGGGATCTTTAACTACCGAGCTAACTTATCACTGCTACAAAGAAGACAAATAAGCTACCTGCTCACTACAGAAGATGCTTTAAAAGCTGAGCTACGTGCACACTCGAAGTATGAAATTGGAGCGGTAACAGCCCAAAACATATTACCGAGTTGGGTCAAGGTGCTTTCTGGGATGGAGGTAAAAACCTGCTTGCCACCTACCTTGACTATCGCACTGTTCAAGCACAAAGCGCTCGAAGGGTGTGCTAACGCTATCTCTGCGATTATGCAAAAAGCGGGAATTCAATGTGAAATAAATTGCTATTCATTCTCTGAGTTTTATAGCCACGCTTTTGCTAACAATCTCACCGAAGATCTTATTCTTACCAGCCTTAACTTTGATGATAACCTTCCTTCTTCTATGTTATGTTGGATGCTATCAGATCCAATCCTACAGCAAAGCCTGCCTGAGAATGACCGTTTATGGTTAGAGCAAAAATTAGTAACACTAAGATCAAAACACACATTAGATAACTATCTTGTTGAGCTAGAGCCAATATCAACGGCCCTCATCACCTCACACTTATTATTACCTCTATTTCATCACAAACAGGCACTCCATTTTAAAGACTTAATCAAAGGCGTTACCATAAATGCTTGGGGGTGGCCGGAATTACAAAATGTCTGGATTGACCAATAGTGAGTCTAGACAGCATTCATTCTGCAAATAACATATCTGCAGAAACATTGTACGCGAAACGTATATCACTATTACCAATATGAACTCAACCTCACATTGAGTTGTATTGGCTAGGTGATGATATACCTCACCGATACACTAATTAAAAAGCCTTATACACTCCCTTCAATCTAATCAATCACCAGATTCATTACTCATGTACACCACAAAATTAATTCAATGATAGTGGGTACCAGAGCGACAATAGCTTTATCTAATAAAGTTATTTTTCATACTGTTAGATACTTACGAACTAATTATTACGCTGTGAATAATTGGCTTTTACTTTTTAAATTTATCCTTAACTACACACTTGCACGATCGTGCATGTGTGCATGTGATTTGCATCTCTTTTATTTGTTCGAGATTCCAATTGTGGATGCAAAATTAGTTATTGCGTTAAATGAATTCTTTTATGTTGCTAAAGGCTTAGTCGTTATCATCGCTGTTGTGTCGGTTCTAACTGGCTTAATGCGCGAGTATATCCCTCAAGATAAACTCCAAGAGAAGTTAACCAAACATGAGAGATGGGGTTCATTGTTAGGTGCATTATTCGGCATGCTCACACCGTTTTGTAGTGCTGCGGTTGTACCTGTAACGATGGGGATGGCATCGATGGGGGCTTCACTAGGTACCGTGATGAGTTTCATCATCTCTGCACCACTATGTAACTTTATCGTGCTAGCAATGGTTTATGCTGCATTCGGTTTGAAGATCACCGTTATTTACTTCTTGATTACGTTTACTGCTGCTGTTCTTGGCGGTCTATTTATATCCAAATCACCTTGGAGAAATGAGATTAAGCGTGGTGATGAGTTAGAAGATACCAAGGCAAAAGGTTGCAGTAATAATAAAACCAACACTTGCAGTAATACCGCAACTTCAGCATCAAAAATGCGTAATGCGATGAATAGTGCTTGGTCATTATTTAAAAGAATTATTCCATACGTACTGCTAGGTGCTGCGATTAGTGGGTTTTCTGCTGCGTATCTACCTGCTGACATGGTAGAGAAGTATGTTGGTGGTGATAGCTTCCAATCGATTGTTGTTGCTTCTTTGATTGGTATCCCTCTTTACCTACGTATTGAAATGGCAATTCCTTTACTCAACGTGTTAATTGCTAAAGGTATGGGCTTAGGTGCTGCATTAGCATTAATTATTGGCGGTACAGGTGCAAGTTTACCTGAAATCGCGCTAGTATCAGCAGTTCTTAAAAGAAAAGCTGTTATAGCGTTTGTCGGAATAGTATTAACAACTGCCATCATTGGCGGTGCTATCTTCCAATACATTGTATAAAAGCTTCGCGCCACTCAAATGAGTGGCGCTATGAGTTATATAAGGTAACAACCATGATGGATGAAAAGTATATTGATTCGTTAAAAGCATTGTCAGAACCCAATAGATTACGGTTGTTTTGGCTATTTCTTCACGTTGACGAATGCATGGCTGTTGCAGAGGCAATGGACATTATCGGTGATACTCAATACAACGTCTCTCGTAATCTTAAAATGTTGTATAAAGCAGGGTTACTAAACCACGAGAAGAAAGGTAAATGGGTGTTTTATACCTTGAAAGAACAAACCGCGCCTCACTGCCAAGCTTTAGTTGATTCCGTAAGGTTTTTGCCTGAAGACGACTTTAATGAAGTGGTCAAACGTTGCCTAATACGCTTATCAATGAGAGTTGATGGTGAGTGTGTTATCGGTGCAGATAGCGATATATGGCATGAAAAAATAAAACAGTAGTTACCTGACTATGAAAAAATATACTCGACAAGAACTTGATTACATTCTCGAACAACACCAGCTATGGTTGGAAAACAAAGGCGGCAAGCGTGCTGTCTTTCGTAATATCGACTTAAGTAATTTTGACCTTAGTGGCGTTAACCTTCGTCGAGCTAATCTGATACGAGCCAATTTTAATGGCTCTAACCTTAGTCATGCCGATATGAGTTACGCTGACATAACGTATGCTAGTTTTAGAAATTCGAACCTAAACGATGCTATTTTCCGAGATGCCGATATGCGTAATGCTGATATGAGTGATGCACAAATGCTCAATGTAGATTTATATGGAGCAGATTTGTATCGTACTGACTTAAGTAACGCCATTTTAAACACTGATATTTTTAATCGTGCTGCTCCAAGTGGCACAATTATAAAACTACGTGACTCTAGCCGAGCCCTTTGTCTTGCTGTAGGTAAAAATACGTAATGCTGACCACGGCAATTGGCGCTGGCATCAGATTACCGATCACGGTCATAAAGTTACTCTCCAGCCAGATGTGATTAGTACTGATGTCAGCAAATATCTGTTAGAAAATTTAGCCACCTCCCCTATAGATGAAACCGTTATACTGCACAATACATATAGCTTTGGAAAACGATATGCTGAAACTAGCTCAACTGTGTGCATCTGATGTATAGCAGCTTACTCAAATACACATAACGAGTTTATTTTACCACCAGAGAAAACCAACTCTAATTGAATAAAAATCAATGTTTCCCTAGAATGTCTGTAAATAGCTTTAAAAAATGAACATCACCATGAAGAAGTATGATTTTGTCGTTCAAGATATTCTTAGCAAGATTTATCAGAATAAAATAAACGTTAAACTTCCCGCAGAAAGAGAACTTGCAGAAAGCTATTCAGTATCAAGGTTTACGATAAGAAAAGCCCTGAGTAAACTAGAAGCAATTGGTGTAGTGACAGCAAAATTAGGTGCAGGTCATTATGTCAAAGAGTCTGTACGGGATAATCCTCTCATTTATAATTCAATAACAGAAAACAGCTTTAATGAAATAGCATATAAAAAAGTAAGCTTGCACAAAAAACTAGCAACGGGTCATGATAGAAATATATTCCAATTTGGAGAAGATGATTATATTTGGGATATAAAGAGATTGCGTTTAGTCAATGGTAACATTGTACAATTAGAAAATACTAAATTACCCGTTAGCTTATTTAGAAAAATGAATGCTGAAATTATTGAAAGTTCATTACAAAACCATACGCTTAATTTAGGTTATGATATTGCCCGCTACTTAACTAACTACAAAGCCGTTAATGTCGCCAAAGACGATGCAACATTACTAGGGTGTAAGAAAGGTATTGCCGCTATGAATATTACAAACCGGGGTTTCCTTTCTTCTGGTGMAGTGTTTATTGTTAGTGAAGTGATCGATATCGATTATAACTGTACTTACCTTGTACCATTCAATGATGAAAATATTAAATTACGAGGAAAAAAATAGCCACGTATAGCGGCTATTTTCATCGGCTTAAAATCAATTAAGTATCTGATTTATGGTGTATGGATTGTGCCATCAGGTAAGCGGCTTTGCGTCCACTCATGTGGTCGATAAGTCACAGGAAAGTCTGTTGCTTGCTCTACATTCATCTCAACGCCAATACCGTCTTGTTCTAATGCGTACAAGAAGCCATTTTTAGGTTCTGGGGCATTAGGGAATACGGCTCGAGTATTTTCTTTATATTCAACATGCTCTTGAATAGCAGCATTATGCAGGTGAACATTCATATGCGTATTCACAGCAGCACCAATCGGCGTCATATCTGGCGGGCAATGCCAAGCAAGTCGAACACCAAATGTCTGGCATAAATGCGCCAGCTTCAGTGCTGGTGTAATGCCACCAATTTGAGAAACATGACAACGAATAAAATCAATACGACGATTAATAATTAGCTGCTTCCACTCTTCAGGGTTATTAAATAACTCCCCTAGTCCTAAAGAAACCGAGGATTGGCTGCGGATGTTATCAAGCCATTCTGTTTGGCTTGGTGGCAAAATATCTTCAATGAAGTACGGTTTATATTGTTCAACTTCTTTGGCAAACTGTATCGCTTGATTAGGAAATAATCGCTCATGTACATCATGAAGAATATGGAATTGGTTACCATATTTTTCACGAAGTAACTTAAACATGGTTAATGTATTTTCTATATATTGGTCTTGATCGAAATATGACCCTTCGGTTGGATTAACCGTTGTATGAATATTCTCAGGCACACCACCATAAAAACCTAACTGGCAACGAATATGTTTATAACCTTGCGATAAAAACTCATCGACCATGGAATATATTCCTTCCATTGTATCACTGGTAGCATGGGTATAAACAGGGATTGCATCACGCGATTTACCACCAAACAATTGATGCAAAGGCATTTTAGCCAGCTTTGCCTTAATATCCCATAACGCCATGTCCACACCTGAAATAGCGTTATTAATAACCGGTCCATTACGCCAATAAGCGTTAACCGTCATCATCTGCCATAAGTCTTCGATATTATTAGCATCTTTACCAACAAGTAGTGGTTTCAGGTATTCATCAACCATGGTTTTTACGGCTAATGGACGCTGCTGAAATGTAGCACAACCATAACCAGTAACACCTTGTTCGGTTTTTACGATTACCGTAATTAAGTTATGTCTATCTGGCTTAGTAATAATGCAATCAATATCACTGATTATGTTTTTTTCCACAATGAATTCTCATCTGAACCGAAATCTATTTTTATATATACCAACTAAAAACAGGCCTAATCAAGGGCAATTTTTAATTAAATTTAATTGGTATGCTAAGTTAGCAATTATTGTAAAAAAAACAGACCAATCTTAATAAATCGGTTTTTTGGGCACCTAACAGCAATAAAAACGTGATTGAACTCTCAGTTTAGTCCGTTGGTTTTTTATTTTGGTCCTATATTATTTTCTCCTACATCAAACGTCGATATGTAGTTGCAGCAGAATTATTAAAGTGCAACTTGCTGCATCAATTAGAAAACGGGGCGTTAAAGATAATCCGAGTATGACGTTGTATCACAAGGTTAAAAATCACCTGAATGCCATACAGATATAAGAATTTCATGTATTAAGCCAATCAGGTGTGTGATTAGGACTGTTTTACAAAAAGTAAGTAGTCCACTAGATTTATTTTCTGGAAGAGAGTTAATAATATTATGCAAATTAGTGAGTCAATGGGTGCTTTTGGAAATAAGAAAACGGCATCATCAAAGAAAGATAGCGTCGAGCAAAAGCTATCTCTCATGATAGATGCTTTGGGTGGTACCAGTAATATTGCTGATGCAACACACTGTATGACACGGTTAAGACTAAAGCTTAAAGATCAATCTCTTGCTTCAGAAGAGACACTAAAATCGATAAGCGGTGTTCAGGGTGTCGTTTTTGCACAAGACCAAACTCAAATTATCATTGGTGTCGATGTCGAGAAGTGGCATAAATCGCTACAATCCATGCTCCAAAATGGCAACACGGCAATTGATAATGACATTGCTATCGTCGCCAAAGACGGTAAGTTATTCCAAAACGCAATGCGTATCGTTGCGGGTATTTTTGGACCAGTCGTGCCCGCTATCGCTGGTGCCGGTATGCTAATGGGCTTACTCTCTGGCCTTATTGCAACCAATGTTATTTCTGAAAGCTCAGACACGGTCTTTTTCTTCCGCTCAATCTCAGTAGCAGTGTTCTTCTTCTTACCAATGCTGGTATCGTTCTCTGCTGCGAAGATGTTTAAAGTAAACGAGTACATTGCTCTGGCAGTTGCCGCAGCGATGCTCTCTCCGCAATTGATTGAAAAGGCTGCAGCGCTCAAAGCGGTAAGCGATGCTGCCGAATTGACTGTACTTGGTGTGGTGCCCATTGAATTAATGAACTATGGCGGTTCAATCGTACCGACAATTTTAGCGGTATGGCTACTATCTAAAGTGACACCGCTAGTTGATAGCATCGTTCCAACGGTCGCTAAGCCTGTATTGACACCACTGTTTGCTTTCGCAGTTACTGCCACAGCTACCCTATCCTTTGTTGGCCCATTGGGGATGTGGCTAAGTAATGGTGCAGGCTGGGTTGTTGGCTCATTGCTTGAAATCTCACCAACACTGACTGGCTTTGTATTTGGTTTAACGCGACCAATTACTATCGTGTTCGGTATTCACCACAGCATGACGCCAATCAGCTTAAACAACTTCGCACTGTACGGCAAAGATTTGCTAATGCCTATTATGTGTTTGGGTAACCTAGCAATTGCTGGTGCGACGTTTGCAATTTGGCACAAGCAGCGTAAAACAGTATCAAAAGAGCAATCGTCAATTACTGCGGGCTCTGGGGTAACAGCAATTCTCGGTATTACTGAGCCAGCTCTATTTGGTGTCCTAACCAAATATACGAAAGCAATGTTCACTGCGAGTTTAGCTGCAGGTATATTTGGCGCTATCTCTGTATCGCTCGATACGCACCTAACAAGCTACATTTTATCATCTGTATTTAGCCTTCCAGCTTACTTATCGGGTGGTACACAAAACTTCATTCAAGCTGTACTTGGTGTGTGTGGCGTGTTTGTACTTTCTTTCGTGCTGACCAGCTTGTTTGTAAAGCTAGATGACGAGAAGTAAAGCATCTGATTAAACATCTGGTGTTGCACCTAAAGCCGTGACTATTATAGTCGCGGCTTTTCTGCAAGAAAATATTCCAAAATACACATTTAAAACAATTACTTACCCAAACCTGAAATTGCTATCTGTTGAGTTTAAATCTTTCGCCACTTTTTGAATCAGTTGCCTCAGCCAGCGATGGCTACTTTCCGAGGAGCGGCTTGGGTGCCAAATAGTACATAGGTCTTGAACCGTTTGGCCGGAAGGTAATTCAAGAGATTTAATGCCGTATTTATCCGCGAACTCTGACAATGTTGATTGAGGTAAAATACCGATCATCTCAGAGCTTCCCACAATAGGTAGCATTTCAACAGCACCTGCAGCTCGCACCACAATGTTACGTTTATCTAACCACGGAATGTCTTCAGAATTTAATAAGCTTCGGCGGCTGTGCCAACGCGCTACAACAACATGATCTTCAGCTAAAAACTCATCCACTGTTATCGTGTCACCAATACGAGGGTGATCTTTACTGCATACCACTTTGAGCGGCTCAGAATAAATGACTTCTGTTTTAAGCAGTGTTCTACCGCGAGGGGCCATATCAATGATTAAATCGTATCGCTGCAAACGCAGGTCTGCTTCCATGTCTTCAGTAAACAAAGGATGAATTTCAAGCGCTACATTTGGCGCTTCTTTTCGAAGTAAAACGATTAATGCAGGTATAAGTAAATAGCTCGCCACTGAGACGCAAGCGATTGAAAAAATGCGGGTCGACGTTTTAGGATCAAACTCGCGTGAGGCTGATAATGTTGAACTGAAGTTTTTCAAAGCTGCTGACATCGCGGGGTATATATCACGTGCAAACGTTGTTGGCTCGACCCCTGCAGTGTTGCGATGAAATAGTGGATCGTCGTAAATTTCTCTCAACCGTTTTAATGCCTTGCTTACTGCAGGCTGGCTGATGTCCATTCGAGCAGCAGCCCGAGACAAGTTCTGCTCTTCAAAAATGGCGACAAAAATAGGAATTAAATTCAGCTCTGTGCTTTTCATACTTCTCGCTAATCACTGAAACCCATCAAATTACTAAAAATTTATGGGCTTGTGTTATATAACTCTAGTGTAGAGACTCGCCTTTCATAGGGCGAACTCTATTGCTTGTTTATCTAACGTTTTTTCGGCTACCTGTCTTCTGGCGACTCTCCCAGTGGTAAAGCCTTTGGTATAAGGTGCCGCTTTTTAAACGGTCTCTTCAACTGAAACCAGATAGAGATAAGCACTAACCGTGAAGGCGGGTTCTGCTGTACACCAATACTTTTCTGCTGCCAATGTGATTCAGAGCAATAACGACTGAGCTCAAGTTGATTTGCCTGGTACCTCAGTTTTCGGTACACCAATACCCTTGCTGTGGCCCACTGCTTATTGTTCAAAGCACGAGCAAACTGTAACCATAGCGGCAGCGGCCTGTTGGAATAAAAACGCCGTATTTCTCTTGCGCCGAAGCCGCAGCCCAAAAGTCCCACCACCACCATTAATAATACAGTACCGTATTGGGCAAGCATTGATCGAAAGGTGTGTTTTACTGAAAATGTCCTGCCTTCTACTTGTAATACTTCTAATTGCTTTGTTTTCGTATTCCACCAATAAAGCGCAATAGGTGACAATGTAACCTTACCACCGCTTTGAATAACGTAAGTGACTTCCTCTTCTCGGCTTGAGATATAATTCCCCCGAACCTGAGAATCTATGAGGACATCGGGCTGAGCGTAACTTTGTACATCCCCCAGAGTCGGCGCTATCAGCGGAGGAATTAAAACAGACAATGTATCAGTGCCCTCAACCTTTACCTTTCGTGTTATGACATCCCCAACTTTCAATGCCGTTTGTGACATATCTTGCACACCTCGGCTATCTGTACCACGCATGATCATCCAATTTTGCTGTACCGACACATCGCTAGCTGCCAACCAACTCACCTCATCGCTTAACATTACAGACGGTAAATTCACCATAAAGCCCAATGGTTCAGTATATAAAGTAGCCCTTACATTATTACCACTAGGCGCCGATACCTGAGCACCAACCGCTATTGGAGGTAGCCGGTATTGACCCGAAGCTTGTGGATAGAGTGTTATTTCCCAGTGCTGTATAGACCAAGTTTGGCCATTGCGTCGCTCTGTATAATTCGTGGCCAGTGTATTGCGCTGCTTAACGATGACATCGGGCATTTCAATGCTACCGATACGTGTTCCACCGGTTAACCAGCGGGGCGTCGATACCTCAATATTTAGAATGATTTGCTCATTTATCGCATAAGTTTGAAGTCCCTCTTTTGCACTATCACCAAGCCACGCCTTAACTTCAACTAACCCATTTTTATCTTGAGTTGATAACGACGATTCGTTTACCTCCGTAGCCAGCACTGTTTGCCCGCAAAACACTCCGATTGAGACAATCAATAGCAACAACAAACGTTGGATACGCACCATGGTATTATTCATTATGCTCTCCTGCATTAGCTGTTACTGCTCGCGAGGTTCGATCTAATAACTGCAATTGAAATTTTGCACGTAAGAAATACTTTGGATCAGCTTCAACCCGTCTTAGCCATTTATCGGCAAGCTCTTCACTGCCTAAGATTTCATTCGCATTCAATGTCTCACGTACCATCATCGATGCGCTCACCTCTTCATCGGCGCCATCTGCGGTTCTTGGTCTATCCCCTAATTCAAATGACTCTTCAGGTCCATCAGTTGTACCTGACTGACTTTCACTTACGCGGTTAATTTCGTCGACTATTCCTTGCAGTACCTGATAATTTTGCTCGGATTGCTGTCTGATCTCATCAGATTGCGCATTTTGAGATAAATTCTGGTAAACATCTCTGGCTGCCAAGTACTCACGTTGCCGTGCCAGAGCATTTGCCGCATTAAAAAGGCCAAGATCGCTGCCGACTTGAAGAAAGGCAGTATGGGCAAGCTTATATTCAGCGGCATAGTAATAAGCGACGCCTTTATATAACGGGTCAGAATAATGTTGTGCAGCTTTCAAATAATGCTGCTGGTTGAAATAATATTGCCCCTGTTGGTCTGCTGTTAGCCACAAGTTCATCCACCATTGCTCAGCCCGATCGTAAAAGGTGATCTTCTCTGGCTCAGCGCTTTGAACCGCGGTCACATGAACAGTTTCAGCCATCGCTGACGGCAGATACATAGTCGGTAATATGACCGCTGCAACCAAACACCATTGCACGAGCCAACCTCTACGAAACCAAAGCAATAGAGTAATGAGGATTGGCAGCAACAAGTAATACCCCATATCTTTCCATGGCATTGCCGATTCATTATTGAGTTGCATATGGCGTTCAACGTAACGATTCAAAGTTTCAACATCGCTATTATCGATACTAACTTGCACCAACTTACCGCTGGTTGTATTAGACATTGTTTGTAATGCTTTTAGATCTAAAGGGCTTGAGCTGTTCACGCCTGCATTTCCAACCGCAAGAATAAGTAACTGGTGGTGACTATTAGAAAAGTACTGTTCAAATGCATTAATCGTCGCTGGGTTTGCGCCATCAGTAACCAACAAGACCGAGCCTGCTTGATCAGTAGTTAACTGGGATGAGATAAGCGGAAGCACTTTTTCTGCAGCCTTACCTGCAACAGGCATAATTGTCGGTTCAATCGCAGCTAAAAATGGCGTAAATACTGCTGTATCTTCTGTCGGCGGCATCGCGATATGTGCTGAGCCACTAAATACAGCCAACCCCGTTTTACCGCCCTGCCGTAGCTGCAGTAAATCACGAATTTTTTGTTTACCGCGTTCCAATCTATTCGGTGCTAAGTCAGTTTCCAGCATCGATTCACTGACATCGAGCACAATTAGCATCTCTGATTTATCTTCACCAAAAGGAGAGGCTTCTCGCTGCCATGTCGGGCCTGCACAAACAACAATCCCTAACGCCATCAATACTGCCAATACTTTCAACGGTAACCGCCGCTTCCAACCTTTGTCTCCAATTGTTAGTACGTCACGTAGATGTTTGGGTAATATTTGTTGCCATTGGGCATCAGCCTCCTGCTTCCAGCGGAAACGTACTATCATGGCAAAAGGGATCAACGCCAATAACCAAAAAGGACGGATGAAATGGAATGAATTCCACAGCTGCTGCCAAAAAAGAGAATCAAACATATTCTCCTCCTGATTGATTAATTTGTTTTCTCCGCTCAAAAACATTTCGCAGTGTCGCAATGACAAACGCCATTAAATACAGAGTGACGACGACAGCGACTAAGTAGTGGTGAACCGTTTGTTTTGGTCTGTAAGTTGTACTCTCATAGAGTGCAGGCTCAAGTTCACCAATCGTGATATAGGCTTGCTCTAATTCTGCTTGATTTAACGCCTCAAAAGATTGCCCTCCGGAAAGTGACGCGACGCGTTGAATAGTTTCTATATCAAGTGCTTGTTCACCGACTGTCGTGGGATCACCCATCGCTACCATATGGATCCTCACGCCCTTCGCACTCGCAACTTTTGCAGCATCAATCGGCTCGACAAAACTACCGGTATCGTTACCATCGGTCAGAACAATGACCACTTTCTCTCGAGGTGTATTACTGAAAGTATTGCCTTCAGGTACTTGCTCAAACACTTTAATGGCTAAGCCAATTGCATCACCCAAATGGGTACTTTGCCCTGCCATCGCAACATCCGTTTGTTGAAGCAGCTCAAGCCATACTTGCTGATCGGCGGTAAAGGGCGTCTGTATGAATGCTGCATCACCAAATAAGATCAGTCCAAGCCTGTCACCCTCTCGGGTTTGGGCAAAATCTGTTAATACCTGCTTCGCCGCGCTTAAACGAGATATCCGTTGACCTTTTTGCTCACCTTTGGTGGCAACAAAGTCGCTTTCTGCCATCGAGCCAGATAAATCAACCACAACCATTACATCGCGACCAAGTTGCTCCCGGGTTTGAGGCTCGCCAAGTATCATTGGTTTTGCTAATGCCACAACTAATAGTACCCATGACAAAATCAAGATGGCCCGTTGCCACCAACGTGGGGCGAGTTGACTTGCACCAGCTGAAGGCACTTCATCCAGTACATCAACAATGATGTTAAAAAATGGCACCTTAATGGCGTTTTTCTTCGTACGATAAGCCGGTATTAGCCAGTAAATGATAAAAGGGAGCGGTAACAGTAGAAAGCTATAAGGGTGTGCAACTTCAATTGATAAACCAAATAAGTTAACCATTCTCCCCCCTTATACTAACCTGATGCTCTGCCAACCACATACGCGTATGATCGATTAAAATAACAAGCTCTGACTCGCTAAGTGACTGACGCGTCGTTAACGTCGACGCTAGCCATGCTTTACCTATGTCACTATTAAACTGAAAGTGGGTTGACGGATATAACTTATCGAGCTCATTCAGTAATGGTTCGCCAAATAAGCTCGCTTTTTTCGGGTCGAGGTAGGTAATCACCTTTTTAAGCAGTGAAAATAACGCTCTTGCCGTTTGAGGTGGTGTCGTAGGATTCAGCGTGTTTAACGCTGATATTGCTTCTTGACGATAGCGGTTATTCCACCAACATTTGGCACGTCGATATAGCAAAACGAAGCACACTAACATAATGGCTGCAGCAAGGATTTTCCAACCGACCGTTTGCGGCCACCATGCAACAGAGTCAGGTACAGAAACATCAACCATTTTACGCAATATATAAGTGCTCGGTGGTGTATGAATACTCATAATCCTCCCCCGACAGCACGCTTAAACTGTTCAATATGTTGACCTTGAGTATCTAACTCAATCATTGGTAAGCGTTGTATCGCCATCAGCTGGATCAATTGTTGTTTTTTCAGCAGCTGGTGTTGCTGTAATCCGTGACTTGCGCGTTTTATTTGCTGTTTACTTTGTAAGTTAAGCTGATATTCACCATCACCAATAACCCAGGGTATTAATTGATTAGGCTGCGTGTCGGTTTGAATTGGCTTAGCGACCTGAGTTTGATTAAGCACCTGAGCTTGAGCTTTCGTACGAGAGTTAGGTTTAATACTGAGTAATGAGCTTTCCAATGGATCTGAAATTAAAATACCCAACACATCATTGTGCCTCTGTAAGTGTTTTAAATGTCGGATATCGTCATCTGTTACACCAGACCAATCACTAAGAATAATAATGGTGGTATTTCGGCACTTTAATCGTCCTAGTAACGATGTAATGGATGACAAACTCACATCATCGCAGTCTCGACTTGCCACGTTTAGCTGCTGATTAGCATCGGCTAATTGGCTTAACTGAAATAACGTATCAGCTTGGGATCGTTTGGCTTTACTCCAATGAACACCATTATGTCGGCAGATCACAAACCCGACCCGATCGTTATCTTTCAGCACCCGCCACGCTGTTAACGCTGCAATTTCTGCGGCAACAACCGACTTCATGACAGATACCGACGAAAAGAACATACTGCTACGCTGATCGACACAAATGATGACACTTCGATCTTTTTCTTCTGTATAGCTACGTACATGCGGCTTACCCGTTCGCATCGTAACTTTCCAATCAAGGTTGCGAATATCATCACCACGCTGATAATGACGCAACTCTTCGAAATTAAGCCCTCGGCCACGAAAAGTAGAGCTGTGCCGACCCGACAGTGCAGTACCTGCTTTCAGCTGTGGCAATAAGCTAAAGCCGCCAACTTGATTCTGTAGCTTGACCAATCGTGAGTAATCACTGTAAATCCGGCTATCTATCGGGCTTGTGCTCGCGTTAAGGAGACTAACCATATCACCACCTAACCAATAACTACGTGGTCGAGTAATTCATGAACAACATCTTGCCGTGTTACACCGTCAGCAAGAGCGTCGTAGCTCAGGGTAAAGCGATGACCTAGCACGCTCGGGGCAACAGCTCTGACGTCATCAGGATCAACATAGGTTTTACCTTGTAGCCAAGCATATGCTCGTGAACATTTATCCAATGCGATAGATGCACGAGGGCTCGAACCAACATCAATCCATCTGGCTAGCTGTGAATCTGAATAACGTTCTGGCTTTCTGGTCGCCATAACCAAACCAACAATATAATTTTCCACCAGCTCAGAGACCTCGACGTCTGGCAGCTCACGGCGGGCTGCCAATATTGCCGCGGGGTCAATGGCAATTGGCTGAACATGATCATTTGCATCAGTCGGTAGAGACTTGTTTGGTGATTCTTCGGCACGTACTAAACGGATAATATCTAACTCAGCATCGTCCTCGGGGTAGTCGACTGTCACCTTCATAATAAAGCGATCCATTTGCGCTTCAGGTAATGGATACGTCCCCTCTTGTTCTATTGGGTTTTGCGTCGCCAATACCATGAACAACTCTGGTAATTCGTGGGTTTTATCGCCAACGGTGATCGTGCCTTCTGCCATCGCTTCGAGAAGCGCAGCCTGCACTTTGGCTGGTGCACGGTTAATTTCATCGGCCAGAACAATGCTGTTGAAAATAGGTCCGGCTTGAAAATACAGCTGGGGAGTGCCATCCGTGTCTTGGTAAATCTCGGTGCCTGTTACATCTGACGGAAGAAGATCCGGTGTAAACTGAATACGGCCAAAACTAGTATTGAGTGATGTCGCCAATGCTTTTACTGAGCGTGTTTTCGCGGTACCGGGTAACCCTTCAAGTAATACATGACTATTAGTTAACAAACCAATCACCAAAGAGCGGACAACATGTTGTTGACCAATTACCGACTTCTCAACTTGCTCAATAAGCGATGAAATCGCCTGTTGTGATGCGTTCATATTGCCTCCAGAATACGGGGAACATTGATAGCAGGCATTTTATTCAATCACTTCATAACTATTGGTTATAGTGGCTATCCACCTTCGAACCTCGACCTAGTTCACACTATCGACAAACCAACATCTTTTACAACAAAATAAAGTGCACAAAACCATTACAAAACATACAGTTAATACATCCTTATAACGAATGGTTATAGTGACTATAAAGCGACATCACGCTTTCCTCGCATTAAATTTACAACCAACAAACGCCCTCGGTGTTTTATCCAAATTGTTAACTCGATCCTTGTGGCTTCAACAGCTTGATCTATTTAACACTTTATTTATCATCAATTAGGTTGGATGCATTCTCTATGACGAATCATTTAAGCAAGGTAGCAGTAAGCGTCAGTTTATTAGCCACCACAGGTGCAGCAGTGGCTGCTGATCAACCCAACATACTGGCTATTTTTGGCGATGATGTGGGTTACTGGAATATCAGTGCCTATAACCAAGGCATGATGGGTTATGAAACCCCAAATATTGACCGCATTGCTAATGAAGGTGCATTGTTTACCGATCATTATGGTCAACAGTCTTGTACTGCTGGACGCGCAGCTTTCATCACTGGCCAAGAGCCATTTCGTACCGGCCTTCTAACAATCGGGATGCCTGGTTCAGATCATGGGATCCCTGATTGGGCGCCAACAATAGCTGACTTGTTAAAAGATCAAGGCTATATGACCGCTCAGTTTGGTAAGAACCACCTTGGTGATCAAGATAAACACCTGCCAACCAATCATGGTTTTGACGAATTTTTCGGTAACCTTTACCACCTGAATGCGGAAGAAGAGCCAGAGTCTTACTACTACCCGCAAGATCCTGAATTCCGTAAAACATACGGTCCTCGTGGCGTTATCAAGTCTTATGCCGATGGCAAAATCGAAGATACAGGCCCAATGACCCGTAAACGTATGGAGCATGCCGATGAAGAGTTCCTAGAAACTTCATTGGCCTTCATGGAAAAAGCCGTCAAAGCGGATAAGCCTTTCTTCATTTGGCATAACACCACACGTATGCACGTTTGGACACGCCTACAAGAGAAGTACCAAGGTATATCAGGCGTCAGTATTTACGCTGATGGTATGATGGAACACGATGACCAAGTTGGTATTCTGCTTGATAAACTTGATGATTTAGGTGTCGCTGATAACACTATCGTTATCTACTCTACCGACAACGGTGCAGAAACAGTTACTTGGCCTGATGGCGGTGCAACCCCATTCTATGGCGAAAAAGGCACAACTTGGGAAGGCGGTATGCGCGTTCCTCAACTTGTTCGCTGGCCGGGTGTGATTGAACCGGGTTCTAAAATCAATGACATGATGGCTCACCAAGATTGGCTACCAACGCTTTTAGCCGCAGCTGGCGTTGATGGTGTAAAAGAGAAGCTAGCCGAAGGCTATACCGCAAATGGCAAGGACTGGAAAGTTCACATTGACGGTTATAACTTCAAGCCATTTTTCGAGGGTAAAGCCGACGAAGGTCCACGAGACTCGCTAATGTACTTTAGTGCAAATGGTGAGCTAAATGCCATTCGCTGGAACGACTGGAAACTGAACTTTGCTGTCATGGAAGGTAGTATCGTAGATGCTGTACGTTTCACTCCGAACTGGCCGCAAATTATACACTTACGTGCAGACCCATTTGAGAAAGCACCGCATGAGTCTGAAATGTACATGCGCTGGATGGCCGACAACATGTGGTTATTTGTTCCGATTCAAGATGTGATTGCAGATTTCTTTGAAACACTACCGGGCTACCCAATGCAAACAGGTACAATGTTAAACCCTGCAAGTATTAGCTCACAGTCACTTGGGCTTCAAAATAAACTGAAGCAAATCGATGCACTACAAAAGCAAGTTGATAGCATGAAGTAATAAAAAGTGCCTACTCGGTAACTTTTCAATACTTTGAAACTTGTTCTTTAAAGATAAAACCCACTTCGGTGGGTTTTATTGTTCAATTGAAATTATTTAGACGGTTAAGCATGAAGTCCCACTTAACTAAAACCTAAGTAGTAACATCATCAATGGAGTTGGTGACCTCATTCGCCAATGCTCGGTGGGATATCTACCCAAAGTTCGCCATCCAACGTTTTCTGATAACCATATTGATATAACGACTGCATGTACCTAAGGTACTCTGACTCAGGTACTTTTCGCTCGAAGTCTTCATCAATATAAGCAAGCATAAAGTTCAGCTGATGTTCCGCCGCATGATGGTAAATATATTCTACATCTCCCACACCTTGATTACGGATAAGTGTGGATATAGAGCTAGAGGATATGTCAGCAAGATCATTTTCAACATTTCTAAAGCGAGGTTTCAGTTCTCCGTTTCGAATCAGATAAATTGTTCGTTCTCGAGGTGTATACTCCAACTGATGGCGCAACCATTGCGGAATTAAAAACACCTGTCGCGAAACGCCACCGTCGACATGTAATTCATCGTATCGCTCTACCCCATCTTCTATCTGGATAAGTTTCGCGGGGAATGCCCCAGGGATTGAACTACTCGCGATAATCACATCCTGAATCAACGCCTTTGCCTCGTGGGTTCCAACTTTGGCAATATTACCTATATCCCATATTGCCATTTTTTCATTATCAAGGTTCGTAGTTCCAATAAGGAGTATCCTCCCTCTTTCCCTTTCCTTGGCAAGATCGCGTAACATTTGGTCATTAATAACGCTGCGTACCTTTCCCTCGAATCCAGCTGTATCTACGAGCGAGTTTTGAGAGATAGTCCGAAAAATCGAGTTTCGTCGAAACATTTCCTCTGGTGGGGTTTCAGTATAGTAATAGCGCAACTCAGCGTCATACTCATGACCAAGATAAGCAAACACCGAAACCAAAGCCCCAGTTGATACCCCACTGACTATATCAAATTCAGGACGATCACCACGCTCAGTCCAAGCATTAAGAATTCCGGCAGAAAGTGCACCATTAATCCCACCACCAGATAGTGCAAGATGGTTTATTGGTTCTCCCTCTTGCTTATTAGCGAGCAACAAATCAAACTCATCATTAATATAATAATTGCTAGTATGGCCGGGAAAAGCATCCCAAAATCTTAGCTGAGGAGTACCCAAAGGATTAAGGAATTCCGAATCTGGCGAGGAATTCCTAGCGGCAGGCGACGCACATGCAGTAAGCAAAAAGATAACAGGTACAATAAATATGCGCCCAATATTGAACTCACCTCTCGTCGTGTCTCCATTACCTTTATAACCTAACCTTTCAAACATTCTAGTTACTCTACGATTGTCGGTCATTTTGACACTCATATTCCCGAATCAATTCCGTAGCTGATTTTTATACTCACACCACGCTTCATAAACCATTGTTATGCGTAACTTAAGTAACTAGGCAAAGCTTCGATAATAAATAATATCATCCATATCTAACACAATTTAAAAGTACAATTCGCTAGCTTGACCAAGCCTGTATGGCCGAAAGTTCATTGATCTATTTTTGTTCGAAGTTATGTCGCGAAGAATATCCAACTAGGCAGAAAAATAAAAAATAGTCATCATTTGCAAATGATGACTTTACCGATGCCTGATTATAAAAACTGCTCACAAATGGTAGTAAGTTCGCATGGAGAGCGAATGATAAAGTCAGGCTTCACCTCCCAACGTTCAGGCGCTGCACCGCTGTAAGCCACTGCGACAGAAATGACGGTAGACTTTTGACCTAATGAAAATTGCAGGTTTCGAGCAAATTGCACATCGGCTTCATGGTCACCAACATACATAATGGTCTTATTTTCAGGGCTATCAAACAATTGGTCTAGGCATTTTAAACCACCCTCCGGTGATGGTTTTTGGCCATGTTGCGACACATCGTCATAACCTATTACAGCGTTAAAATAGGCATCAACCTGAGCCTCAGATAAAACATTTAATATATTCTTTGAAGAGTTTTGAGAGCAGATCCCATGAGCGACAGAAGATAAACTGCGTACCGCGTCATCCACTCCAGTAAACAGTTTTACAGAGGTGGTATTGCTTAACTGGTGTTCAGCCCATAACGATCCTGCCGCCAGCATTTCATCTTCGGTCATGCCATAGTAATTAACATAGAGATCTTGCCAGTTTTTCGCAGCATGATTTGCTTCATGATACGCCGTCTCACACTGTAGGCATTGAGGAAGGTTATCTCCTGTTAAATTGGGGGCTACAATGGATAAAATGCTCTTTGTAATATCTATGTTTTTAGGGACAGAATTGACTATTGTTCCGTCATAATCCCATAAGATAGCATCTAATTTCATTATTCTTATCATCCTTATTTAGCTTGGTAGCACCGACAATATATATAATTTTCAACGTCAAATCCCACTAAACTCGTCCACATATGGAAACAATGCGTTGACTGCTTTAGCGATACAAAGAGCATTAAGAGCGCCATGAAGTTGATTTTAAAACGACCGTTGATTGCCGAAGTAAGGTAGGCTCTATTGCAGTAGCAGAGATTGGTTGAAAAACGATAGCACTTAACCGACCGCCAATTTTGTTTCTGCGTAGCGTAGTTTTTTACTTCTCGGGCTTGCCAAAAAGTACGCCAGTGTCAGCGGCCCCAACCTGCCGATAAACATCAGAAGTATAATAATGAACTCGCCAGATGTTGAAAGGCTGCTTGTTAGCCCGCGAGATAACCCCACAGTTCCGAGCGCCGATACCGCCTCAAACACAATATCGACCATTGGTGCATTTTCACTCAGCAATAAGGCAAAAATAGCCATCCATGTCACTCCCACCGATATCATAGTGAGCGCGACGGCCTTACTTATAGTCTCTTTTGCGATTTCACGTTTAAATACATAAACTTGTTCGTCACGCCTCAAATAGCCATAAGTAGATAAGATTAGCACCATTAAAGTGACTACTTTTATACCACTTGCAGTACTTAATGAACCACCACCAATAAACATCAGCACCAACATAATCGAGGTCGTGGCATCTTCGAGTTGGTCTATAGCTAACGTATTAAACCCTGCAGTTCTAGGCGTTACAGCCTGAAACCAAGAAGCAAGCCACTTCCCTGTTTCGCTCAATGGCGCTAATGTATTGGGGTTATCATATTCAATCAGGTAAATGGCAATAAGTGCCAGCGCATTAATGATAACCGTACCGATAATCATCATTCGGCTGTACACCGTTAGTTTTGACCAACAACGGTGGCGTTTCAAATCCAACCAAACAGAGAACCCCAGGCCACCGACAATAAAGAGCCCTGTAATGGTCAGGTTAACAACAGGGTCATCGACATAAGGCACTAAGCTATCCGCACTCAATGCGAATCCAGCATTATTGAATGCACTAATAGTGTAAAAGAAACCATGAAATAAGCTGGTTTGCCAGCCTAACTCTGCACTCCAATAAGTGCTCAAGATAGCCACTCCAACCAGTTCAACAACCAGAGCAAACACAAGTACCGATTTAGCCGTCGCAACTAAAGTTGAAGAGTCTGTCTGATTGAACGCTTCTTTAGCGACAATACGCTCCAGAAAACCGATTTTACCACCAAGGGTAATCAAGGTCACAATGGCAAAAGTCATCAAACCCAGCCCACCAAACTGAATCAGTAAGGCGATGACTGTCTGGCCAAACAGGGTAAATTGCGTCCCAGTATCAACAACAGCTAACCCTGTCACGGTAATAGCAGAAGTAGCCGTAAATAAACTCTGAATCCAACTAATGGGCTCATGGGTTGCTATCGGTAATTTTAGTAATACAGCTCCTAACAAAATCAAGAATAGAAAACTACCACTTAAAATAAGTGGGGGGGCTGCGAGTATCTTCTTACCAGCTTTAGGCTTACGTTCAACCGGTGATACGGAAGGATGCCACAACACCATGCTACACCAACCTTGGCGCTAAAGATTTGAGTTCAACCTGCGTACCACAAAGCAAAACTATATCGTTGGCTTTAAGTACGAAGCTCTCTTTAATATCAGTTAATACAAGTTGTTCACGCTTGACCATTACAGTTTTCACACGACTTTTTGCATCACCCAGCACCTGTAATAGAAGCGCTTCATGTAAAGCTGGTTTTATGTGAATCTCGACAACGTAGAGACCATGCCCAATAGAGAGGTAATTATTGACCATTGGGTAATTTAGCGCTTGTGCTACACGGACCCCCATCTCCTCTTCAGGGTGAATAATTCGCTGGACTCCGAGTTTAGACACAATCGTATGATGAGCCTTAGTGCTGGCTTTCACCCATATTTCTTTCACCCCCACGTTTTTTAAAGCCAATGTACATAGCAGGCTGGACTGCATATCTTCGCCAATAGCAACTAAAACAGCGTCACTATTAGCTAAATCTAGCTCCCTTAGCCCACTCTCATCGGTTGAATCACAAATAACTGCTTGGGTAAGATCTTCAACGTATTTCTCCACAAGTTTCGGGTTTATATCTACCCCTGTCACTGTATGTCCAAGAGTAATTAACTCTAGGCTTGCCGCTACACCAAATCGCCCCAAACCAATCACAGTAAAATGTGCCATAACATAGCCTTTATTATTTTTTAAAATATGGGAATAACATCGTCGGGGCAGTCCAAAATCTGATCGAGAGTATTAAACACGGTCCACACCTGATGACACCAAGCGATAACCTAAACCCGATTCCGTCTTAATTACCTGCTGTTCATCGGCACTGTCATTGAGTTTTTTACGTAATTGACTCACAAGGATGCGCAAGTAATGGGTATCCTCAATATGGCTTTTACCCCAAATTTTCTCGAGTAACTCTGTTTGTTTAACGAGTCGCCCAGCATTACTGATTAGCATTTCAATGAACGCAAACTCTTTTTTTGTGAGCATGATTTCAGTTTCACCGAGCCAAGTTTGGTTGGTGCTTTTTCTTACGGTTAATTCTCCAAAACATTGAGTATCTAGTTGCTCAATTTCATCTACTAAATCACGAACTAATACTTTAATTCGAACGATCAATTCTCGAATACCAAAAGGTTTACTTAAATAGTCATTAGCCCCTGCCTCTAATAGGCGAATTTTCTCATCTTCTTTATCACGTGCCGTTAAAATAAGTACGGGGGTTTTGGCAGATTGGCGTATCGTTTGAAGCAAACTTATACCATCGCCGTCTGGTAAACCAAGGTCTAATACAATGACATGAGGAGCATGTTCATCAATTTTCTGTTTAGCCGTACAAATAGTATCGGCACCAATATACTCAAACCCCTCAGCGGCCAGTGATATTCGAATAAAGGTGTGAATTTGTGGTTCGTCGTCCACAACCAGAATTTTATAGTTCATAGTGAATATCCTTAATTACTGGAAGGTAAGCAAATGCGTATCTGACAACCTTGAGGCACAACAATACATTCAATCGTACCGTGGTGAGCGTTGATCACACCTTTAGCAACAGCAAGCCCAAGCCCTGAACCAGAGTCGGTTGTTTTCGTTTCCTCTCCTGTATAGAAAAGATCAAAGATACGCTCTGCTTCCCTATCAGTCAGCGATTTTCCCTTATTAATGATATCAATAACAACAGTATGTGTTTGCTGGAACACAGCCACAGTCACGGGGTCTTCATTAGATGAATAACGTAGTGCGTTATCCAATATATTGAACAATGCTTGCTCAATTAACGAACTACTGACTGTTACAAGACCAATAGCGCCATCAACACCGACGATAATCCGTCCTGGAGGCAAGGAAAAACGAGCAATGGTGTTATTTAATATATGGATAAGCGATTCTTGGTTTTTTCTAACCACCATCGCACCGTGCTGCAATTTTGTCGCCTGTAGTAGGTTTTCAATATATTGATGTAAGCGATGGCTCTCTGTTGTCGCACTATCAAGTAGCTCATGTTTCTCAGCCTCACTCAGTTGAGGCATATACTCTTTCAGAGTAGTTAAATTACCGATAATACCAGCAAGAGGTGTTCGTAAATCATGAGATACCGAGAGTAAAATTTGATTGCGTAATTTGGCCTGTTTAAGCTCACCTTGCTGACGTCGATAACGCTCGGCCAATTGACTGGTCGTGAAGGCCACAATAATAAACACAACCAGATTGATGATATCGTCCAGATGGAACATCTGTAGAGAGTAGCGTGGTGTCGTAAACAGAAAATTGAAGCTCAACGCTTCTATAACAGCCGCAATATATGCGATAGGAGAATGGCATTGGAGCGCAATCACTACAATAGAGAGTTGGAGTATGAGTAAAACCGCAATGGTAGACCCCAACCATCGTTCAATACCCAAAGACACTAAAAGCGCAGCAGCAAAAACAGTTAAGGAAACAAAATAGCGATTCTGATGCCAATACGTTGTCATAAGGAAAAAGCCAGAAGAAATAACAGAGAGTGGCACTCTACCAAATACCACTCCCACCTTCGCGTAAAAAAAGCGTAAAAACGACTTCTTAAGTATTAACTAGAAAGAGTAACCTACCAGCCTATTTATTCGTTTTTTATGTTTACAACGGTAGTATTAAGGTGTGCTTGGCGCACTTTTTAACTGGCATGCCGGAGCTGCAGCAATTAACTTTACCTTTCTAGCGAACTGATTACCCATAATGCCACCAGCAACAATGGTCGCGAAGAATATCCAGCCAGACAGCGAGAAATTTGCAATCGGGGTATACAAGGCACCAACATTACAACCATTCGCAAAACGTGTACCCAACCCCATTAGTACACCGCCCAATGCAAACAATAAATACTGCTTGAATGAGTAACGGGTTTTACATGGCGAGCTAAACTTTCCTATCCATAACACTGCTATCAATGTGCCTAGCAAAATACCGGCATTTTGTACTGATACACCGTGTTCTAAAAATGGCGTTGTAAACACTTGCTGGGGGCGACCTGTAAAGTCAGTGATAGTTTCAATTCCGACACCAAAAGTAAGTAGCAGCTTACCAAACCAAAACCCAAATGGTGATGAAGCGCCCCAGCCAGATGATGTTGTCGCCATCATCACACCAAATATTACTGCAATGACTAAAGCAGCAGTGTTCATGCTCCACAAAGAACGAAGCCAAGAAAAGCGCTCAATATTACTTTCACCTAATTTGCTTGGTTCACGATTATGCTCAGCATCGACGCCCAAATATGTCCCATCTTGCTTTCGCTTATTCTCATACTTTTTAGCAAGCTTGATAGTTATAGTGGCAAAAGCAATAGTGACCAAAATCGACATCAAATAACCGTTCAATGGCCCCCATGCAAACAAGTCAGGTAAAAATACGCCCTGCCCTTCGTAGCTCACAGTAGAGAAAAGCGTTTCCGTCACTAACGGCGAGCTAGATTGAATTGGAAAACCAATAAACACACCAAAACCAAATGCGACTAAGGTTGTTAAAGCACGTGGCACATCGCTTACCATTTCAACCATTACACCTGATGCACAGCAGCTCGATAATGTCATGCCAAAGCCGAACATTAAGCCACCGACGATTAAGCCAATGTTAATCGGGTTAATCCACAAATTGTAGGTACCCGGATCTGAACCATATAATAGCCCAGCATTGATAATGGCTGTCGCAACAAAAAGGAGCATGAGGGTCTGAAGTAACTGGGTCGAGCCCCTTCTATATGCCCTATTAATGCTTCCAGCAAACCCAATTGCCCCTTTTGTTAAAGCAATGCCTAACGCTAAGCCCAGCAGAAGCCGTAGGTACACGCCTTGCTCTAAAACAAAAGCACCAAATATTGAAATGGCCAGTGCCAAAGTTATACCAATATGGAGTTGACGTATTCCAGTCATTAAATCGTCCTTGATTATCTTTTTAATTTGAAGGCTTGTTATTCTAGTGACAATCTAACGTTAATGATTGAATTATTAATTCATATATAATTCAGCAAAGTCATAAGCTTAAAAATGCTTTTGATGATTTATCGATGAGTAAAACCATTTTGTAAATAAACTTGAAGTGAGCAGTGAGTTCCATTCTAGAAGAAAAATAACCATAGGCAGTTTTATTCCTGTATGAGATGAGTACAATGCCGACGCCTCGATAAGCACTAGAGGCCAAACAACAATATTTTTCTCGACAAGTAAGTAATATGACCACTTTTATTCGTACTGTTTTTCTATTATCCCTCTGTTGGTTCTCTCTCGCCTCAACAGCGAGTGCTAAGCCGCTTAATATTCTGCTCTACCACCATATCGCTGATGACACACCAAACTCTACATCGACGACCATTGAGCAATTCAAAGCTCAACTAGATCACTTCGAAGCAAGCGGTTACCAGATTGTCGACTTAACAGATGCCATTAAACGTGTACAAAAAGGTGATGCACTTGCTGAAAAAAGCTTAGTGCTAACATTTGATGACGGTTTTGTCTCTGTTTGCGAAAATGCCTACCCAGAACTCAAACGTCGTGGCTATCCGTTCACCGTCTTTACAACAACCGATCCTGTCGATAAAAATTACCCAGGTTATTGCTCATGGGCACAACTAAGAGAAATGGCGGAGAACGGAGCGACCATCGCTAATCACACCACGGATCACGCTTACCTTGTCCGTGAGGCTTTTAGTAATAAGAAATGGCTAGCTGAAACCCAAAACAATATAAACGCAGCGCAACAGCGTATTAAGGAAGAAATAGGTACGGCACCCATGTTGTTTGCCTATCCATACGGTGAATACAACAATGAGCTTAAACAGTGGCTTGAAGAACAAGGCTATATTGCCTTTGGTCAGCAATCTGGTTCTATCGGCGTAAACAGTGATTGGCAGGCTTTACCACGATTTAATGCCGCAGGTAACTATGCATCGATAAACTCACTACGTCATAAGATCAGCGCTTACCCACTACCGATGCTGTTCACTGAATTACCCGATCCCCTGACACAACAACAGCAACCTCCACTGTCTATCAAACTGATTGAGTCCCGTGAGGCACATTACCCTCATTTACAATGCTATTTAAATGGGCAATCAATTGAGGTTAACTGGCAAACAGAAACATCTTTCGACGTCTCACCACCAGCACCACTTGGTAACGGCCGACACCGTTTAAACTGTACAGCACCCCATCGCAATGGCTCGCCGTTTTACTGGTTATCTCAGCAGTGGCTAGTCGTCGACAGCTAGTCAATTTAGGGAGTAGATATAAACGAACGCCCATTACTGAATGATGGGCGTTTTCTTTTACATTTATGTTGGTTGTAAATTGGTGAGAAATGGCACCATACTGAAACGTTAAAGGATCAAGGTAGAGCCAAAGAGGAAACTAAATCAGATCCAAAACGCAACAAATTAAACATAAACCCCACAAAACAAAGCATATCCACACCAAACAAGAGAGGTTAAATTTACCACCCAAAAACCAACCACAAAAAACAACAAGCTAGAATTAAAAATTCATCATAAAGATTATAAATCGCAACAAATACAACATAAAAGTGACGATTAAAATTTTACCGTGTTAAAGACTGTAAAAAAATACCAAAAAACATGATCTCTTTCTCGAAAAATATGCGGTTTCCCTTTGAATTAAAAGCCTTGTAGATCTACGATAAACACCTAATCGAAAAACAGCGATGCTTTTCTCATATTGTCTACCAAAGAAACAGAGTCTATTGCATGAACAACAATAAACGTCCTCTCTACATTCCCTACGCTGGTCCTGCGTTACTAGAAACACCTTTACTTAACAAAGGTAGTGCATTCTCTGTCGAAGAACGCATGTTCTTCAACTTGGAAGGTTTACTTCCAGAAGCTATCGAGACGATTGAAGAACAAACAGATCGTGCTTATCAGCAGTATCAAAAGTTTGATAAAGACATGGATAAGCACATTTACTTGCGTAATATCCAAGATACCAACGAAACGCTTTTCTATCGTTTAGTTGAAAACCACATCTCTGAAATGATGCCTATCATTTACACCCCAACCGTTGGCGCGGCTTGTGAAGATTTCTCGAACATTTACCGCCGTGGGCGTGGTCTATTTATCTCGTATCCAAATCGAGATCGCATTGAAGACATGCTAAATAACGCTTCTCGTCACAACGTAAAAGTTATTGTTGTAACTGATGGCGAACGTATTCTTGGTTTAGGTGACCAAGGTATCGGTGGTATGGGTATTCCTATCGGTAAACTAGCACTATATACCGCTTGTGGCGGAATTAGCCCAGCCTACACCCTACCTGTGGTATTGGATGTAGGTACGAATAATCCTCAACGCCTTTCTGATCCTATGTATATGGGTTGGCGTCACCCTCGTATTACTGGTCAAGAATACGACAACTTTGTTGATGAATTCATTACCGCTGTTAAAGAGCGTTGGCCTGAAGCATTAATTCAATTTGAAGATTTTGCTCAAAAGAACGCGATGCCTTTACTTGAACGTTATAAAGACGAAGTTTGTTGCTTCAATGATGATATTCAAGGTACAGCAGCAGTAACTGTTGGTTCTTTACTTGCAGCATGTAAAGCAGCAGGCAGCCAACTTTCTGACCAACGCATCACGTTCTTGGGTGCAGGTTCTGCTGGTTGTGGTATTGCAGAGGCTATCATTGCCCAAATGGTATCTGAAGGTATCAGCGACGCACAAGCCCGTAGTCAAGTATACATGGTAGATCGCTGGGGTTTACTTGTTGACGACATGCCGAACCTGATTAACTTCCAGAAAAAATTGGTTCAAAGCCGTAGCACAATTAATGAGTGGGATACTGAAGATAACAATATCTCTCTACTTGATGTTATGCGTAATGCTAAACCAACAATTCTTATTGGTGTATCAGGTGTACCAGGTTTGTTTAGCGAAGAAGTTATCCGTGAAATGTACGCCCACTGTGAGCGTCCAATCATCTTCCCGCTATCAAATCCAACAAGCCGTGTTGAAGCAACACCTGCTGATTTGATCCGCTGGACTGATGGTAATGCACTAGTTGCTACAGGCTCACCATTCGAACCTGTGGTACACAATGGTAAAACTTACCCAATTGCACAATGTAACAATAGCTACATCTTCCCAGGTATTGGTCTAGGTGTGCTTTCAGTCGGTGCAAGCCGCGTTACTGACGAAATGCTAATGGAAAGTAGCCGTGCGCTTGCTGAATGTTCGCCTCTAGCCATTAATGGCTCAGGTGCACTTCTTCCTCCGCTAGAAGACATTCAAGATGTCTCTTGTAAAATCGCTTTTGCCGTAGCAAAGAAGGCGGTAGAGCAGAAGAAAGCATCAAAGAACACAGATGAACGTATTAAAGAGAAAATTAACGACAACTTCTGGCAATCAGAATACCGCCGTTATAAGCGTACTTCTTTCTAATCGTCCTTTCTGCGATTAAAAGCAGAACTATATACAACATAAAAGCCCGCTCTCGCGGGTTTTTTATCGCTTATACTATTATGTTATTAAATACAATTTAGTTTTATGACAAAGTTGCAAACTTTGTCCTCAATCCAATATTATTCACGCTTCATTTTTAAGTTCAAAAAACACCGATTATGATTAGCTCCATATTAATAACTATAATAAGGAGTAAATAGTGTCTAATCACCCGGTGTGCAGCCAATGCGGCCAAGATGAAGAGTTTTTAGTTTCACCCGATAACCGCTACCTATGTTTGTGCGGTCACCAATTTTCAGTAATAGCCTCGACGAGCCAAAAGTCTTCGCGACAAGAGCTCAAAGCGCAAGAGTTGAACATAACGCAAGCTCAAGCTATCACGCCCGCCTACCTTCATTAATATTCATTTATTATTCACCCTCATATAAAGCCGCATACAAATGCGGTTTTTATTTAACAAAACCAAACCAGAAACAGAACAAACATCATCACCAATTCTTACCCGCACGGTTAAATGTTAAGAAAATCAGCAGATACAAAAAGTCACAAAGGTTAAATATTCCGCAAAATATTATTAATGCAGTGTAAAATTCAGATAAAAACTCAATTGAACAACGTTTCTTTTTCAGGTCGGGTACAGCTTTAACGATATAGGTAACAACCTGATATTAATAGTAAAGATATACAGAACGATAGACTGCAAGTGTATTTCTCATATAAATCATTCAAAAAACGTGACATTGATCTCACTGCGTTTTGCCATATTTCATGCTAACTTACAGCCCCGTCTAAAGATGAAACAACTGATTCAATGTTTCATAAATGTAACTAGATAGCGTTACACATAGATACTCAATGATGAGTAATAAAAAATATAAATTCAGAATCATATTCATGAACTGACATATAAATGGACGTTCCAGTTAACCCAGTAAGCTTTATTGCAGGGTGTCATTTACAGGAAAAAACTATGAGTGTTACAAACGAATCTTTGTTAACTTCGTTGAATGACGGTTTGATGACCGTTATCGGCGCAGTTAATGGTGTTTTATGGGGCCAAATCCTTGTTTACTTACTGGTTGCAGTAGGTGTGTACTTCACTTTACGCTTGGGCTTCATTCAAATTCGCCAATTCAAACATGCAGTCGCTGTACTTAAGAGCGGTAAAAACGTTGATGAGGGTATTAGCTCTTATCAAGTGTTTTGTACATCAATGGCGGCTCGCGTAGGTACAGGTAACATGGCAGGTGTTGCTGTGGCACTTACCGTGGGTGGCCCTGGTGCTATCTTCTGGATGTGGGTTATTGCCCTATTCGGTATGGCAACAGCGTTCATCGAGTCAACACTGGCTCAGATCTACAAAACAAAAGATATTGATGGTCAATACCGTGGTGGCCCAGCTTACTACATGGAAAAAGGCTTAGGTATGCGCTGGATGGGTAGCCTGTTCTCAGTCTTCCTGATCATCGCTTTCGGTCTTGTGTTTAATGCAGTACAAGCAAACACCATTACTGACGCACTAAGTCATTCATTTGGTTTTAATCAAACCATCATGGGTGTGGTTATTGTTGCTTTCTCTGCCTTCTTTATTATGGGCGGCTTACGTAAAATCGCAGTTGCTTCTGCACGTATTGTCCCTGTAATGGCTGTTGGCTACCTTGCAATTGCACTTGTCGTTGTTGTTTTGAACATCACACAACTACCAGCAGTGCTTTCATTGATTGTTAAGCATGCATTTGGTTGGCAGGAAGCTGCGGCTGGTGGTGTGGCTTACACAATCGCTCAAGCAATGCAAAGTGGTATCGCTCGTGGTCTATTCTCGAACGAAGCGGGTATGGGTTCTGCGGCAAACGTTGCTGCAAGTGCAACGCCAAATCCAAACCACCCTGCTTCACAGGGTTTTGTTCAGATGCTAGGTGTATTTGTTGATACCATTGTTATCTGTACAGCATCTGCAGCGATGATCATGCTAAGTGGTGTGATGGATCAGCCTGATGCAGCATCAGGTATCGGTCTACTTCAACAAGCTCTAACAAGCGAGTTAGGTGGCTGGACAACATACTTCATGGCAGCAGCTATTCTACTGTTCTGTTTCTCTTCAATCATTGCGAACTACAGCTACGCTGAAACAAACATCATGTTCCTAAACGGCAACACGAAGAAAGGTCTATTTGCTTTCCGTCTGTGTGTACTAGGTATGGTGATGTTCGGCTCTGTTGCTTCTCTACCGGTTGTATGGAACCTAGCAGATGCCTCTATGGGTATGATGGCATTGATTAACATCATTGCACTGGTCATGCTATCTAAGCTAGCAATTAAAGTAATCAAAGATTATGAAACGCAGCTAAAAGCAGGTAAAACGCCTGAATTTGACCGCTCGAAGTTCCCAGAACTAGACGATCTAGATGGTGCTTGGCACCCAGAAGATGCTAAGCCAGCTACTGCAAAGTAGTAAGACTTAGCAAAGCATAAATAAAAGCCAGCATTAAGCTGGCTTTTTTATATGCGTCAGTTCAGGCTTTACTCAAAGGGTCTATTTAATATTTCCCTTCTGCCGTAATTCGAATAACGTCAACCACGACATTGCTTGCAGCCTGTAAAGATTTTACTGGTAAGTATTCATAAATAGAGTGGAAGTTATGGGCTCCGGTGAAGATATTTGGACAAGGCAGTCCCTTCTGTGACAATACTGCACCATCATAGCCACCACGCATCGGAATGGCTTTCATTGTGATGTCGTTGCGCGCATAAGCCGCTTTAGCAATCTCAATGGGAAATTTAGCGTCACCTTCAAGGCTATTAGCAACATTCTCGTAGCGATCAGATAATTCGATATCAATGCACACGTCCCCCCATAGCGTTTTACAACTATCAGCTAGCTTCTGCAAGAACACCATACGCTCGGCATAGCCCTGTTGACTGAAATCACGGATATCCATTTTCAGTACTGTCTTAGCACTATTACCAGCCAATTCTTTTACCCAGTAGTAACCCTCAGTACCTTCGGTATACTCAGGGGCCTCACCAGCCGGTAGCATAGCAATAAACTTATGCGCCATTAACAGCGAGTTCTTCAGCTTACCTTTGGCTGACATCGGATGCGCAGATTGGCCTATAAACGTAATAACCGCATTACCGGCATTCCAGTTCTCATGAACAAATTCACCAATACCGCAGCAATCAAGGGTATAACCAAAATCAGCCCCGAAGCTTTCAACATCAAATGCCTTTGCACCACGTAGCCCCTGCTCTTCATCCGGAACAAAAGCAACTTTTACATCACCATGTTCAATTTCAGGGTTAGCTTTTAGTACTTGCAGGGCATGCATAATGGCAGCAATAGCCGCCTTATCATCCGCCCCTAGCAAACTTGTGCCATCAGTAACTATGATTTCTTGATCTTCATATGCCTCAATCTCAGGGTACTCTGACTTTTTAAGGACAATATCCAACGCTGAATTTAAAACAATATCACCGCCCTGATAAGAAACGATTTTGGCATTCGTGTCGTTAGTTTGCTCAGCGCTGGTATCTAAGTGGGCGAAAAAAGAAACCGTTGGAATGTCTTTCTCTGTATTGGCGGGTAACGTAGCGGTTAAAATGGCAGTGTCGCGTAAGACAATATCTTCAAGTCCCAGCGCCTCTAATTCGGCCACCAGCAAGCGTGCTAGCTCCATTTGACCCGGTGAAGAAGGCATGATGCCAGCGGCACCATTTTCTCGGTTTGTTGTCGTATTAATGCGTGTGTAACTTAAAAAGCGATCAACAATATTCATTTGTACTCCGGCATGTTCACGATATGAGAACAAGTAAGTTCTTTCATAACTTCTGAGTTAGAAAATAAGAACAGATAGGTTTTTAACAGCGAGGTAACGTATTAGATCAAGCGAGATCCTCAGCGATCTCGCCAGCCTGTTTAATCGTCCCTACACCAACACTTGTGAACAAATCACGACAGTCACTAATCCACCTAACATTGGAATTGCTGTACGCTTAGCGAGTTCTATTGGCGACACATTCGCAACAGCAGCACATGCAATCACAACCCCTGCAACAGGCGAAGCAGAACGCATTAGTCCAGATGCTAACTGCATAGGCAGCGCAACATGTGCAGTCGCGGTACCTACTTGAGCAGCAACGTCGGGTGCCAAGTTTGAGAAGCTAAAGAAAGCAGCATTACCCGACCCCGATAGCATGGTGATCGTCACAATAATCGCGACTAGCACCACTACCATTGCTGAATATCCTAGCCCCATATTTGCAGCAGAGTTTAGAAGTAAATCAATAAAACCAATTGCTTTTAGCCCCGTAACAAAAACCTGAGCAGCAATGATTAGCGTAACGACACCAGCAAATACATTTCCCATACCTTCCAAGTACACTTTCAATGACGCGGCTACCGTCTTACCATCGCGGGTATAGAGGAAATCACATGCCATAGACACGAATAGCGCAATGAACATAGCGGTTACAACGTCCATTTTCACTGACGTGATTGCAAACTTACTGAAAGTAAGAAGCAGCATAAGAGGAAGCACAGGTAAGATAGCAAACCATTTCGGTGCTTTACGCTGCTCTTTCGTCTCTAGATTAAACTCGTGCTTAATGCCTTTCTCTGCGTCTTTTTGATCAAAATAACGCTGACAAACAAAATGCAATGCAGCAACGACAAACATTGCCACCATCGCGACAGGAAGCTGATAACTCGCAAAATACGTGGCAACATCAATATTTGAAACTTCTGCAGCTTTATTTGCAGCTGACGATGCTGGTCCCAAATCCAAGCAACCTGTTGTCGCAACAACCGCTGCCGCAGCAGCAGGATTACAGCCAACACCAACTAACACTGGGTACATCGCAACAAGTAAAAGGAGTGCTAGGCCTGTTGCACTTGGAATGAAAATATTAATTAACTGACCAATAATATAAGCCATTGCCAGCACCATATACGGGTTTTTAACCGCTGATAATGGCTTGGTTGCGATCTGAACCATTGCATTGGCTGCACCAATATGGCCCATATATTTAGAAAAGCCACCAACAGCCATAATAATTAAACCAAGCTTGGCGAGTGTGGTTGATGAGATGACCTTAATTACTTCAAAAAAATCGACAACAATCGATCCAGTATGCGTACCACCTTTCGGTAAGAAATCAGGATTGCCGTTTATAACCCCTAGAGCAATCATAGTTAAACCGGCAAGGAATAGTACAGCCTGAGTATTGTATTTTTTGACGATAAAATACCCGACACCAAATATGGATGGTAAAGCTAAATATGTAATCATAAAAACCTCTTCATGTTTGAAGCAAATTAGAATTTAATTAAATTTTTTATTTAATTTAGACACAGG
>NZ_JAKJSJ010000036.1:0-79384 GCF_050336715.1 Photobacterium makurazakiensis | reverse complement strand
AATCAGGCGAGGGGCGACCCTCCTAGGGTTCAAATCCCTATCTCTCCGCCACATTCAGAAAGCCTCGACAGAAATGTCGAGGCTTTCGTCGTTTTAGTGGCAGCGAAAGGGATTTGAAAATCCTGCCATACCAAAATCGCTCCGCCACATTAGAAGGAGCCGCTGATTTATCAGCGGCTTTTTTGCATCTTTGCCAAATGAGCTTCGCTACTCATTACTAACCAAAAATCGCGATTTAGCGTAACTTGCATATATCTGCTTGCGTCAAACAAGTAAACTCTGCTGTTCAGTATGGTTTTTGATATTAGCTCTTATCGGGGGGAATCAACGTACGACCAGTTGTAATGGTGCGTTTATATCGACAACTGATAAACGCATATATTAACGGCGCTGGCCAAGTTTAATGAATCAATCTTACCGCTACCTGTAATCGTAAAAGGCTGAGCGTTACAATCGGCTAAAGCTTGCTTAGGTACGCCACGAGCTTCGTTACCAAAGAGGTAACAATCATAGTCGGAAAATTGGGGTGTATTAACCTTATCACCCTGCATATCAAGATAGGCAAAACGTTTAAAACGCTGATTTAACTCAGTTAGCTCAACGCCTTGCTCGATAGGCAAGTGAAAAATTGCCCCCATGCTTGAGCGCACTACTTTTGGATTATAGGGATCGACACTGTTGTTACTTAATAACAAGCGAAAGTTACCAAACCACGCTAGGCTACGTAAAATAGTGCCCAGATTGCCGGGATCTTGTACCTCATGTAAGTAGATACAGCGCTCACCGTCTTGCAGAGGTGTTCTCTCTGTCTGGGTAGGCAAAGGGACACAAGCGATGATACCTTGTGGCGTTTTAGTATCACTCAGTCCAGCCATCTGTTTGTTACTAATAGCAGTGATCGTGTAAGAGTGATTAAGCTGCTGTGCCCATGCTTGATACTCATCAGTCACATATAAAATAGTGTTTTTTAGATAGGGCTGAGACAATGCTGCTTTATCCAGTTCGAGGATTAAGTGCTCCCCTTCAACTAAATAGTGACCAAACTGCTCACGATATTTTTTTTGATGCAGCTTCTTTGCATTATCCAGTTTCATAAATGGTCCTGTTTCATATATTGTGCCTTACTAACTCTTCGCAGGCGATTGTACTCTTTTGTTTCGCAAAATGTCACCACTGCAAGTCAGGAGATATTTGCAAAAAAACGGGACAGGACTACAATAGCGCTCCCTATATTTTACCAACATGGCGAACAACCTATGGCACGTTCAAAAACCAGTAAGAAATGGCTCGATGAACACGTTAACGATCCTTATGTAAAAAAAGCTCAAGCCGATGGTTATCGATCGCGAGCGAGCTATAAGCTGATTGAAATTAATGAAAAAGATCAGCTTATTAAGCCAGGAGATATCGCTATGGACCTTGGTTCGGCACCGGGCGGTTGGTCACAGATTGTTGCTCCAATCGTTGGGGATAATGGCCAAGTAATCGCCTCTGATATTTTGCATATGGATGGCATGACGGGCGTCACCTTTATTCAGGGCGATTTTACTGATGAAGCTGTGTATGACCGTATCTTGCAAACCTTAGATGGTAAAGGGGTTGATACGGTGATCTCGGATATGGCACCCAACTTAAGTGGAGTAAAAACGACTGACCAATACAGTTCAATGTATCTTGTTGAGTTGGCTCTAGATATGGCGCGTAATGTCCTAAAACCGGGTGGTAACTTTTGTGCTAAGGTTTTCCAAGGCGTTGGGTACGAAGAGTATGTTAAAGATGTTCGAACTTCCTTTAACAAAGTCATTATTCGTAAGCCTGCTGCTTCACGCCCACGCTCTCGAGAGGTATATGTGGTAGGTAAAGGATTTAAAGGGTAGCGCGAGCCACTTAACTCCCCTTTTACACCTTTGTACCTTGATAAATGTGCCGAGGGGAGAAATCCTATTTAACTTTCCGAGCTTATTACCTTTCCAGCATTGGACGTTTGTTCTCTACGCCATTCCACTCATCCGCATCTTCGGGTGGTGGTATAACCTCAACAATATTAGGCCAAATCTTACTGAGTTCTGCGTTGAGCTCGATAAACTCAACCTGATCATCCGGTATTTCCGTATCCTGATAAATGGCATCGGCTGCACATTCTGGCACACATAATGAGCAATCAATGCAAATATCTGGATCGATCACTAAAAAGTTAGGGCCTTCAAAAAAGGCATCGACAGGGCAAACTGCCACACAGTCGGAGTACTTGCATTTGATGCAGTTCTCGGTCACTACAAAAGTCATTTAAACGCTATATCTTCATTCATCGAGTGTGGCGTAATTTTAGAGAATAACCCTCAAAACACAAGTTTCTTTGTGAGTGATATCGTGTAAAATCCTGCCCATAATTTCGTATCTCGATCTTATCCTGCCCTGACGGAAAGGCCGTCCGGCATATACAAAGAGTAATTTAACTTATGCTACGTTTAACTGACATCAAACTGCCCCTTGATCACGATGAGCTTGCGCTCGAACAAGCCATTTTGGAAAAACTCAAAATTAAAAAAGCGCAACTGTTGTCCTTTACTATGTTTAAACGTGGTTATGATGCCCGTAACAACAAAAATATTCAGCTTATCTATACGCTTGATGTCGAAGTAGACAATCAAGCACAGTTGCTTGAAGAATTTGCTAACGATCACCGAGTAAAAGAAACGCCAGACATGAGCTATAAGTTTGTCGCGCAGGCACCTGAAGAGTTAGAGGAACGACCAGTTGTTATCGGTTTTGGTCCGTGCGGACTGTTCTCGGCGCTTATTTTAGCACAGATGGGCTTTAAACCAATTGTGCTTGAACGTGGTAAGGCTGTGCGTGAGCGTACAAAAGATACGTTTGGTTTTTGGCGTAAAAAGCCGTTAAATACCGAGTCAAATGTGCAATTTGGTGAAGGTGGAGCAGGCACCTTCTCAGATGGCAAACTTTATACTCAGATCAAAGATCCTAACCATTATGGTCGTAAAGTGATCAATGAGTTTGTTGACGCAGGCGCGCCAGAAGAGATTCAATATGTCAGTAAGCCGCATATTGGCACTTTCAAACTGGTAGGCATGATTGAAAAGATGCGCGCAAAAATCATCGAGCTGGGTGGTGAAATCCGCTTTAGTACGCGTGTGGATAAACTCGATCTTGTCGATAACCAAGTCCAAGGACTACACCTATCTACGGGTGAGTACCTGAAAAGCAAACATGTAATTTTGGCGGTTGGTCATAGTGCGCGTGATACGTTTAGCTCGCTTTATGAACAAGGCGTCTTTATGGAAGCAAAACCGTTCTCGGTTGGCTTCCGTATTGAGCATGAGCAGAGTGCTATCGACCGTTGTCGCTTTGGTGATAACGCAGGGAATCCTTTACTGGGTGCCGCTGATTACAAATTAGTCCATCACTGTAAAAATGGACGCAGTGTTTATAGTTTCTGTATGTGCCCAGGAGGAACCGTGGTTGCAGCCACTTCTGAAGAGGGACGTGTAGTAACAAATGGTATGAGCCAATACTCTCGCCATGAACGTAATGCTAACAGTGCAATTGTGGTCGGAATCTCCCCTGAAGAGGACTACCCAGGTCACCCATTAGCAGGGATTGAGTTGCAACGTAAACTAGAAGAGTTGGCATTTAAAGAAGGTGGTGAAAACTACCATGCACCTGCTCAGCTCATTGGTGACTTTTTGGCAGGAAAATCAAGTCAAAAAATTGGTGACGTTAAGCCATCTTACACACCTGGTGTAACGCTTTCTGATTTGAGTAAAGTCGTGCCAGATTATGTGACTGAAGCCATCCGTGAAGCGATTCCTGCGTTCGAGAAGAAAATCAAAGGGTTCTCGAAACCTGATGGCATGTTGACGGGCGTTGAAACTCGCACTTCTTCTCCTATCTGTATCAAGCGAGGGAAAGATTGTCAGAGCATCAATACCTCAGGCTTGTACCCTGCTGGTGAGGGAGCTGGCTATGCGGGAGGTATTCTCTCGGCTGGGATCGATGGTATCCGTGTTGCTGAAGCCGTAGCACGTGCCATGACTGAGCAAAAATAGAGAATAAACACTCCATTCGAAAGGCCTGACAATGTTAGGCCTTTTTTAGTTTGTTTGCCTCTACTCCAGCCCTATTCCTACTCAAGTGACTTTCCTAAAAGCCCTGCGACCCATAGCATTGAAGCCTTTTTGACAATCATCAATCTTAAAGTGATGTGTGATAATTGGTCTCAATATTAAACTTCTATCTTATGTCAGCTTGTTTAAAGCTTAAAACTAACGATGATCTCAGGTTTAGCTGAGACCTCGCTAGCACGCCATTTGACACAAAGCGTTGAAGTAGTGCTATGGATTATAGTTAAACTAAATGCTTGTATTGTTCATTGCACACACGAATAGGTGGCAGAGTGGTTGAAAGCACAGGTATTGCAACAGGTATATATTTGTACTGTTATTTGAGTTTAAAGATCACTGAACTAAAACGATTCGATTATATGCTATAAAACGTAATTTTTGGTGTGAATTTTATGTTTTATAGCAAAGATAATCTGATCGAATGTACTAAAGTTTGTGTTGTATAGTGCTACTTTTTAACGTGTGAATATATTCGTTTTAGCTCTTTGCCAGCCTTATCAATGACCACTTCTAAATATATTGATTCATTGACATTATCATTCAAAATAGCATCTTCATATCTCAAGTTTAATTTAATTAAATGTTCAATATAAAGATTTATAGTCAGCTCTATATCAACTCCATCGAACTCGTCCATTAATTAGATAAACCATTTATTTTTGCTAATTTAGCAGTTTTTATCAGAATTACATGTCGATAGGCTCTATGTGAAAGTACGATCCCTGTACAGTGGGTACATCTATATTTATAATATTTTTTCCTTATTACTTTCTGTAATAAGGATCGGCGAATACGATTAAACATTGCCCTCTTTTTACAAGATGGGCATATAAGAACGGCCATGGTTATTCCTAAATATTTATGGGTTACTGTGTTGAATGAGCTTTTAGTTTATTTAAAGCAGCTACATGCGGGAAGTGCTCTGCTATAGCCGCAAATACAAATAAATATTTTCTCTTCAGTGCTTATTAGGAAATCATCATTTTGTCCACATATCGGACAGTCTTTAAGTTGACAGTCACAAATCTCACTTTTCAATGCTAGCCTCCTTGCTGCGCATCATGGTTTTGACTAATTATTCAATAATAGATAGATATTTAATGTGATATTACTCCCAAAATAAAATACTCCATCTATTGCACTTTTGTTAAGCCTTAAAATTTATGCAGTTATGCTTTTCAGCTGGTGTGAACTTTTCTTTTATGGCAAGGGTTTAGGGGGATATATGTGAAATATTATATATTTTAGATGCCTAACTTTTCATGCTGACTGTATTTTGCTCTTAGTTGTTAGTTATATTAACTAGCGATAAGTTGCAGCAATTATTAGTCTGTATGGGCGAATTAGTGCCTTTATAATTTTGATGTGGATGTATATGACATTTTGGTGTTAAGCAATATTTTGACTTGGTTAGAAAGCAATTTCTGAACTATAATTTTAAGCTTGTCAATTATATTTTAGTCTTCTCTAATTCTATAAATAATAAATGAAATTTTAACAATGTGCTTAACTTATAAGTTAACTTGTATAAATTTGAGTTATGAGGGTGCTTTGAACACCGATACTGTTTATGATTGATTGCACGTCGACTACCCCTCCCTTTGTTAATACTTATCTATTTTTTGAAGTATTCCATTGACGTTAGCAGCTAATTTTTATTGTTTTATGATAAGAAGTTTTATCTTTTTTTTGTTGCTTTTCTACTGTAACGGGTGCAATGGGGTGCTTAGCTAATTGTGAGATAACATTCACAAAATCTGCTTTTAGCCTCTACAACCGCTCTGATAAATTGATATTCTTGCCGAAATTAATATAAACGTTTCGAAAGCGATTTATTCAGGGGTTTCTTTCATGCAGAACCATGCTCTAGCAGATACTTTTCAGTCTCTTAATGACTATCTTCAATCTCAAGTTATCGGGCAACCAAACTTGGTTAAACAACTACTTATATCGCTACTTGCGGATGGGCATATTTTAGTGGAAGGGCCGCCTGGGCTTGCAAAAACACGGGCAGTAAAAGTACTCGCAGAGTGTATTGAAGGAAGTTTTCAGCGTTTGCAGTTCACCCCTGACTTGCTTCCTGCCGACTTAACCGGTACTGATATTTACCGTCCTGAGATGGGAAGTTTTGATTTTCAGGCAGGCCCTATTTTTCATTCATTGGTACTTGCCGATGAAATTAACCGTGCGCCAGCAAAAGTTCAGTCGGCAATGCTAGAGGCAATGGCTGAAAAGCAAATTACTGTCGGTAAAAAAACCTACCCATTACCAGAACTCTTTCTAGTAATGGCCACCCAAAACCCGATAGAGCAAGAGGGCACCTATCCGTTGCCTGAAGCACAACTAGACCGTTTTTTACTGCAGTTACAAGTCGAGTATCCTGATAGTGACAGTGAGTTGGCTATTCTTCGCTTGAACCGTGGAGAAGCCTTGGGGCAAAAGGGCGATGAGCCAGTACATTTATCGCAGCAAGATATTTTTACGGCTCGCCAAGAAGTGCTTGAGCTCTATATGGCTGAAGAAATTGAGCAATACATTATTCGTTTAGTCATGGCGACACGTACTCCACAACGTTATGACGATCAGCTGGCTAGTTGGCTACAGATGGGCGTTAGCCCTCGCGCAACACTTGCTCTCGACCGTTGTGCACGCGCGCATGCTTGGCTTGATGGACGTGATTTCGTTACGCCTGATGATGTCATGACAATGGCCTATCCTGTACTTCGTCATCGACTATTACGCAGCTATGAAGCTCAGGCAGAAGGTGTATCGACAGATATGATTGTGTCGAAACTACTGACATGGGTGACAAGCGCATGACCCTCCCTGCTCATAGTGACGGCGTAACACTGTCATTGGCCGAGCTGTTGCACTACCAAAAGCAGTCAGTCCGCTGGCTGCCCCCTGCACGCAGTATTTGGTCGTACTTAAGTGGGCACCATGACAGTGCAGGCAAGGGGCGGGGTATGGATTTTGCTGAAGTACGTCCTTATCAAACAGGGGATGATGTTAGGTCTATCGACTGGCGTATTACGGCAAGAACAGGTAAGCCGCACACCAAGTTGTTTACTGAAGAGCGAGAGTGTCCAGTGATGGTGGCTGTTGATCTCTCGGCAACCATGCAATATGGCACCAAATTATTATATAAATCGGTTCAGTCAGCCCATATCGCTAGTTTGATTTGCTGGCTAACGGTTGCCCAAAAGGATCGTATCGGTGCTGTTGTGATCGGCAACGATCGTGTCGAAGACTGTATACCAACCGCTCGGCAGCAAGGCCCGTTGCAAATCATGAATACCATGAAGCGGGTTCAAGAGCGCACTCTTCATGTACAGCTTGCTCAGAACAGTGGGTCGTCACAGCGGGGAGAAACGAATAAAGAGACGTTTTTTACCGCAATGAGCCAATTACATCGTTTATGCCCTAAAGGTAGTGACCTGATTATTGTAAGCGACTTCAATAGTCTGTCTGAAAAATCTGAGAAACGTTTGAAGCAACTTGCTCAGCACAATCATTTACGATTACTGCATGTTTATGACCCCATCGAACAAGGTGAAACGGCTTATCGAGGCCGATTCTGGCTAGGCGACCAGCGTCGTTCATTACAGGCTAATTTTGGCCGACAATCGACATTATCGGCATTGCAGCAAGACTTTGAGCTGCATCAAGCGCGTTTGAAAAAACTGGCAAACCAACTCCAATCACCGCTGTATTCGGTTTCTTCAGGGCAACCTTTGTTAGAGCAATTGGGGGTTATACATGGATAACACCCAGCTACTCAATTTAGCACCAATTGATATACCTGCTGAGCCCAGCTGGTGGCCACTTCCCTTATCGGCATGGATATTGATTGGGATTGCGGTATGTATTGTTGTCATTGTGCTCGCTGTTGCTGTTTGGCGTCATGTTCGAGAGCAAATCAAACGTAAGGCGCTGTATCAATTATCAGAGCTTGCTGAACAACAAGATTTACCATCACTCGACAATTTACTACGACGTATCGCCTTAACCTACTTTCCTCGTAATGAGGTCGCAGGGCTAACCGGAGAGGCTTGGTTAAAATGGCTGGACGCGCAACTCGTTACGCCACAGTTTTTGCCGCTATCATCGCAGTGGAGTGCGGCTTTGTACCGAGGGGATTCGCTCGATAATTGCCAATGGCACAGCTGTATTACAGCAAGCCAAGAGTGGATCACCCAGCTTAAAACGGAGGCCAAATGTTAGCCTTTGAATACTTAGGTCTCTTGCTACTTATTCCATTACCTTGGCTGGCTCGCCGTTTAATGGCAGAAGCTCAGCCTGAAGCCGTACTTAGACTTGGCCGTTTACCAAGCGATCTCAATGAAAACAAACATGTGAGCAAAGTACCTATAGTGCTAGTAACGCTTGCTTGGCTGTTTATGCTTTTGGCTTTAGCGCGCCCTGTGTGGTTAGGTGATCCAATCAGTGTCCCGAATAAGCACCGTGATGTCATGCTGGTGGTGGATCTATCAGGCTCGATGGACATCGAAGACATGAGCACTGGTGATGGTGAGCCTATTAGCCGAATGACGGCCATGAAAAGTGTACTTGTTGACTTTGTTGGTCGTCGAGATGGTGACAGGCTTGGGTTAGTGCTGTTTGCCGATCATGGTTATTTGCACACGCCACTTACCTTAGATATTCGTAACCTTGAACAGCAGATCAATCAATTGGCACTGGGTTTAGTGGGTTATATGACTGCTATTGGTGAAGGGGTCGCAATCGCGACTAAAACCTTTATTGATAGTGATGCCCCTCAACGTGTGATGATCTTACTGAGTGATGGCAGCAATACGATTGGCGCTGTTGAGCCAATGGATGCGGCGCAGCTTGCCAAAGACAGTAACGTTACCATATACACAGTCGGCCTCGGGGCTGAAACCATGATGGTCGAAAATGTATTTGGTGAGCTCTATGAAACCAACCCTGCTTGGGATTTAGACGAAGAGTTACTTACCGATATCGCAGAGCTTACAGGCGGAAAATACTTTCGCGCACGTAATCAAGATGAGCTTGCGAATGTGTATTCACTTATTGATGGCTTAGAGCCCGTTTCAGAAACCGATCAAACTTGGCAGCCTCGTTATGACCTATTTCAGTACCCACTTTTCGTGACTTTGAGTCTTATTGCTTTATTAACCTTCTATCGGAGACGTTATGATTAATTTTTTCTCTCCCTTATGGTTGCTTGGCCTGCTGGTTACGCCTGTTTTTTTGTGGATTCAATATCAAAAGTCACAGCAAGGGCTGGTGGCTTCTCATCTTCAACAGAAGCGTACAGCTTTACATCGCCGTAATATTGGGTTTTGGATGACAATTGGCTGGGCTATTGCCATGGTTGCACTGGCAGGTCCGCATTGGAGAGAGCAAGATCGGCCACTTTCAGAGCTTGATCGCGCAAGGGTCATTGTCATGGATATGTCTGAAGCTATGTATGGCGAAGATATTCAGCCTAACCGATTTCAGCAGGCCTTCTTTAAGGTGACCGATCTTATCGAGCAAATTGATGAAGGCTACACTGGCTTAGTGGCATACTCCGATGAAGGTTACATCATTAGCCCGCTTACGCATGACAACAATACCGTGCTTACCCACATTCAGCACCTATCACCAGAAGTGATGCCAAGCTCAGGAAAAAATGCCGCGGCTGGGGTGAAAGAAGCAGTCACGTTGTTAGCCCAATCTCATTTCACTTTCGGCGATATCTTATTGGTAACCTCAGGTGTGAGTGCAGCGGAAAAGCGAAATATAGCGCAGCTACTTACCGATACGGACTACGCCTTATCAACGTACGCGATTAGCACACCAGAAGGGGCTGTATTGTACGATGAGCAAGGGCAAATACGTCGAAATGCCGAAGGACAGACCATTTTTTCTCGGTTGGTGCCAGAACGTTTACAGGCATTAGCAACCCAAACTGGCGGGATAGCCCTGACGTACCAGCATTCTCAAGAAGATATCGAACAATTGCAAGCTTACCTACAAAAAGTGCGTAGTGCTGAAGAGCGTCAGGATCTCTCAGAAGGCCTTGCCGCTCAATTTATTAACGATGGTTATTGGTTGCTGTGGCCTTTAGCGGGTATGTTGCTGTTTGCATTTCGTCGAGGTGTTATTTGGTCAATAGGACTGATAATGATATTGCCAATCTCTCAAGCGGATGCCAATGAATTGAGCAGCTTGTGGACAAATGCAGATCGGCAAGGCTATCAATATTTCCAACAAAAAAACTATCAATATGCAGCAGAGGCATTTGAAAGCCCTGCCTGGAAAGGCGCTGCGTTATATGAGCTTGGTGACTATCAAGGCGCTGTAGCCGCTTTTTCTCAAGTAACCGATGGAAACAGTGACTATAACCTCGGTAATGCATTAGCGAAACTTGGCGATTTAGAGGGAGCGGTAAGCCAATATCAAGCCGTGATTAAGCGAGATCCTGAACACCATTCGGCAAGGGCAAACCTTGTACTCATTGAAGAAATGATGACGGCTCAGGAGCAAGAAGAGCAGGGCATCGAGGGGGAAGATGGTAACCCTGATGAACAAGAAGATGGTGAAGGGGATGGTGATGAAGAAAGAGACGATAACGGTGAAGAAGACCAAAGTGGTGGAGAGGATAACCTAGAGACAGATCCTGACACTGAAAATGTGCCTGAAGAACAAGGTGCAAGTGATAACACCGGAAGAAATGACTCTCACGGTGATGGTTCGCAAGATCAGCAATTTTCCGACAATACCGAAGGTGATCCTTCACCGCCCCAGCAACAATTTGGTGAATCAGGAGAATACGATTCAGATAGATTTGGTGTTGGCGACATAAACGTAGACTTTGGTACCCCCTCAGAAGAAGAAATCGAAGCTATGAAACATCAGCTCAGTGAGCTTGGTGAAGTTAACCCTGTGCTCAACCGCTTATCGCAAATACAAGATGATCGTACGTTGCTATTAAGAAACCTTTTACAGTTGCAGGCTGAGAACAAACAGCCCTCTGAACTAATCGACATAGAATGGTAATCCAAGATGACCAAAAGATTATTTATCTTACTTAACTGCCTACTTGTAAATACGTCGGTGTTTGCCTCAGAGGTGAAAATAGAGGCCGATGATTTTAAATCACCAGCTTCATCTACTGTACAAGTAAAGCAAGCTGAGCCGGCTACAGACAGTCATGACCTTGATAGTAGCGGTATCCGCTTATCTGCGGAGCTGTTAAATAATGTTGTTTATCCTGAAACCGAGGTCGAATACAACTTAACGGTTGAGTCTCGTGCTGATGTGCACTTTTCTAATATCAGGCCACCACGCGCGGAAGGGGCTAATGTTCGGCGTGGCAATCAAGATCATCAGTATCATTTTGTGGGTAATGATGAGTTTAGAGTTTCAACGTATCGTTTTTATGTCTCGGCAGAGCGCACGGGCTTATTAAGATTAGAAGGAGCATCGCTGGCACACGTTGAAGTTAAGGAAGATGGCAGTCGTCGTCGAGTGGTAAGTAAAGCGACCCCCGTACATTTAGAAAGCCGTGCGGTGCCCGATAATTACTATGGCTTATGGTTGCCATCAACATCCGTGACACTGGAGCAACAGTGGTCATCTGAAGCCGAGACTTTACAAGTCGGTGAATCAATTACTCGTACATTAACATTGTTTATTAAAGGGCGTGATATCGACTCATTCCCTGAGTTACCTGTGACTTACCCTGAGAATGTTAACGTTTATAATGAACGACCGCATTTCGAAGGACGTGACGGTGGTATGAGTATTACATTGCAGCAAGTTATTGTGCCTCGGACTGAAGGTGAACTAACAATTCCTGCGATTGCGATACCTTGGTTTGATCTCAACATTAATGAAATGAATATCGTAGCGGTTGAATCCCTGACGCTGAGTATCACGCCAAATCAGACACAGACATTAGCCCTTCAGTCATCGCACCAAACGCATGTAGCAGGCTATTGGCCTTATATCACGCTGTTCGTGACCGCATTATGGTTGGTCACATCATACCTACTATTCAAAGCCCGTAGAGCGTTAGCGCGGACACCAAAACAAACCAAGGTTGTAATAGAAGAGGGTAAATGTCTGCAAAAAGCACTTGAAGAGAATAACCCTCAAGCTGTACTTTGTGCATGGCGTAATGCTGATGAACATGTAAAGCGAGCTTGTAATCCATTGATGCAAAAGTACCTTAAGGCTTTGTATAGCGCCAACCCGACTGATGGTAAAAAAGAGCGAGATGCGCTAATCGTACAACTTAGGGCGACAAAGAAATCAAAAAAGCAGGCTGCAGATTTTGCATCAATTGAGCCGTAATAAATACGAGAGCTAGGTTGGCAGTGTGAAGAAAGGCCATCAATCTTAAAAAGGGTAACATCGGTTACCCTTTTTATTTTTATTCAGCACAGGTTCAACTTTCTCTTGTCGATATCAGTGGTTGATATAATTAAATCTATCACTAGCTGTTGCATGTATTTCGTTGAATAGGTAAATCTGTGTAAATACATTATTTTTTTTGATGTTTAATGGGCGGTATTTCGTAGAAATAAATAGGCTTTAATAATTTATTTCTATAATGATTCGTTTGGCATTATATTTATTTCGCGCCTCTATTTTTACTTAAGTAATTGATATTTAGTGGTTTAATTGCGTTTTTGTTAGGGTGCTATTGAACGGTTACAGTGATATTTCGATAAGTTTCAATAACTAGTAAAAGGATTAATAAAAGAAAAGCTCAATAATGAAGCATTCTATGGTTTATCGATTCGTGTCGCAGGCTAAGTTAAATTAAATGCGAAGTTGAATTTAATGGTATATGTTAAATACATACCGTTGATTTAATTTATATAAAATGTTGAATCATAATAATGATTGCTTTTACAGACATACAATCATTTGTCTTAAACAGAAGTGATTTGACATTTATTTATCGCACAATAGCCGTTTCWCTAAGGAGTTGATTATGGGTGTTAATAATAAACTAATGATTGTTAGCATTACCTTGCTACTCGCAGGTTGCTCTTCAACCATTGCACTTAACGAAGGAGAAACGTGGGAGCAGTTTGGTTATGATTTGGCTATGCGTGGCAGCCAAATGCTTGATGGGCAGCACCTAGAGCCTGCCGAATTACAAGAATATCGAAAAGGGTATATTGCTGGATTAAAATCATTCTGTAATCAAGATGGCTATGATGTTGGTCAAAGCGGTATTTTTTACCAAGGTACTTGTGACAAGATTAATCCTGATTTTGCGGAACAATATAATATTGGTTGGGTAGATTCAGAAATTAATCAGCTAAATTATGACAATGAACTAGGTACATACATGCCGACTGAAGAATCGTATGATTATTAATGTGGCACCTTACTCATAAGGTGGCATATTATAACGAACTCTAGTGCTGGTTTGTTTCGCTCTCGGTAAGGCGCGATCAATCCAGCATTGTTTTATTGAATGAATGTTTTTCGTTTAACTGTTTGATTTTATTTATAACTTATAGCCTTACCTTCTTTTTATACCGACCTGCCTTTTGTATATTCCATTGACCTCCCTTAGCGTACTCATCCCAGCCCTTTCTCCATATCTGATTAAACGGGGTTAGTGTCTCATTTTTCAAATTACCTCGTTGTCGAAATGATTCGATTAATCTAACATTTGCGTCATTATTTGGAACGCATTTCTTAGCTTGCTACTGATTGGATAATGATTTTTGTCTATTTTATCAATCAAATATGCTGTTTCTTGTAGGTGTGACACCAATAAATACAGTCGAAACGTTATGGCTGTATTGGTTGTTTAAGCCTGTATTGATAACAGTCGCAGCTGGTTCCTGCTTGATTTTAAGATGATTTTGGAAATGTTATGAAAAAGGTATTAAAGCCAACTTTGCTAGCGCTTAGTATGACGATGGGTGGTTATGTAATGGCAAGTTCAATAATGTTTAGTGACATGATAAATGTTGAGCGCGTTGCGCCTGTGTCATCTTCGCATTGGCAAGATGATAAAGAAACAATGGATGCCTTCCTTAACGGCTTGATCAATAAGATGTCATTGCAAGAAAAAGTAGGCCAGCTTGATCTGCAAAGTGGTTTTCGTAATGTAACAGGGCCATTTGTCAATGAAGCTTATGAGCAGCAAATTAAAGATGGGCAAGTTGGTGCAATCTTTAATGCTTATGGTGCCGACTTTGGCCGTCAGCTTCAGCGCATCGCTGTTGAAGAAACACGGTTAGGTATCCCACTAATTGTGGGCCACGATATTATTCATGGGCACAAAACTATTTTCCCTCAGTCCATTGGTGAAGCTGCTACATGGGATCTTGATGCGGTTAAATTGAGCGCTCGCGTTGCCGCAAAAGAAGCTTCTGCAGATGGCATTATGTGGACCTTTGCACCAATGGCTGATTTAGTAAGAGACCCACGCTGGGGGCGTGTTTCTGAAGCCGCAGGTGAAGATGTCTTCTTATCGACCGCAATGGCTGTTGCACGGGTTGAAGGTTTCCAAGGTGATGACCTAAGCCAAGATGATACGATTATGGCAACGGCGAAGCACTTCGTTGGCTATGGTCTGTCACAAGGCGGTCGTGATTACCACACCACAGATGTATCAGAGCATGAGCTCTGGACAACCCAGATGCCTCCATTTAAAGCAATGGTTGATGCTGGTGTTGCAACGTTTATGACATCATTTAATGACCTAAACGGTATCCCTGCAACGGGTAGCAAGCGATTATTGAACGATGTTCTGCGCGATCAGTGGGGATTTGAAGGCTTTGTTGTCACTGACTATACCGCTATCAATGAGCTGGTCCCACATGGCTATGCTCGTGATGATAAACATGCTGCTGAAATAGCGTTTAATGCTGGCGCAGACATGGATATGGTTGGCCAGCTATACATTAATTATCTTGAAGAGCTCGTTGCTGAAGGCAAAGTGTCTGAAGAAAAGATTGATACCTCTGTTCGTCAAATCCTAGAAATGAAATGGCGCTTAGGCTTATTTGAAGACCCATATCGTTATAATGATGAAACACGAGCTGAGACAGATATTCTGAGCTACGAAAACCAGTCCGCTGCACGTGATGTTGCACGTAAGTCTTTCGTATTACTTAAAAATGATAATCAAACCCTGCCGTTAAAAGACGACAAAATTAAGTCTATTGCCTTGATTGGCCCGCTTGCAGACAGTAAATCAGACATGATTGGCAACTGGGCTGCAGCAGGTGATCGTAAGTCGCACCCAGTAACTGTATTGGAAGGCTTCGAACATCGTTTTGGTAAAAATATTAAGATCAATTATGCCAAAGGGGCAAGCTACGACTACATCACCTCGAAAGAGGACATTAAAGCCCTTGACGGTATTGGTATCCCGCGTATTACAGCCGATGATTCGTCACTTAAGAAAGAAATGAAGCGTGCAATTTCTGCCGCGAAAAAATCTGACGTCATTGTCATGGTTATGGGTGAAGAGCAGCGCATGTCTGGTGAAGCGTCTAGTCGCGTTGAGTTGACCCTGCCTGGTAACCAGCAGCAAGTGATGGAAGAGCTGAAGAAGCTTGGTAAACCAATGGTTCTAGTTGTGATGAGCGGCCGACCAAATGATCTTCGCTGGGCAGACGAAAACGTTGATGCGATTTTGCATGCTTGGTACCCAGGCACTATGGGTGGTATCGCGGTAGCTGATGTGCTGTCTGGCGACTATACCCCATCAGGTAAATTACCAATGACGTTCCCGCGCTCTGTTGGTCAGGTGCCGATTTATTACAACGAGAAGAATACTGGCCGTCCTTACTTCGCCGATAACCCGAATCAGCGTCAGGAGCACTATAAATCTCGTTATGATGACTCACCCAATACACCGCTATATGCGTTTGGCCACGGCTTGAGCTACACCCAGTTCGATTATGGTGATATTGAGCTAAGCAGTAAAACCCTTGATACAAATGGGGATCTAACAGTATCTGTTCAAGTGACAAACAGTGGTGAGTATGCAGGTGAAGAGGTTATTCAATTATACACCCGCCAACATGTTGGTTCGATCACTCGCCCAGTCAAAGAGCTAAAAGGTTTCCAGAAAGTGCATTTCGATAAAGGCGAATCGAAAACCATCACCTTTACACTGACACCGGCAGACTTAGCCTTCTACCGTGCTGACATGAGTTGGGGTGTTGAACCGGGTAACTTTGATGTGTTTGTTGGTACAGCTTCTGACAATGTGAAGCAAGCCAGTTTCGAACTTGTTGAAAAATAATAAATTTAGCCCGTCAGTGACGGGCTTTTTTAAAGGGTATTTTCATGAAAAAAGCACTTTTATCTTGTTTAGTTGCTGGTGTTATTGCTCAACATGCCGTGGGCCCTGTTGAAGCTACGGAGCTAAGTACAGAAGCAACGCCAGAACGTCCAAATATTCTCTTTATCATGTCTGATGATCATGCGGTACAAGCACTGAGTGCTTATGGTCATCCTGTTTCTAAGCTCGCCCCAACCCCAAACATTGACCGTATAGCCGAGAATGGCGCGAAATTTCAACGCTCTTATGTTACCAACTCATTGTGTGGACCAAGCCGAGCAGCAATGTTGACAGGTAAGTTTGGCCATGAAAATGGTTTTACCTATAACGGTCAAATTTTTGATGGCACGCAGTTCAACTGGCCGAACGCACTACAAGATGCGGGTTACACGACGGCAATGATTGGTAAGTGGCATATCAACCGTATTCCGAATGGTTTTAATTTTGATAATTGGGAAATTCTCAACGATCAAGGGGAATACTATAACCCTGATTTTATAACGCCAGATGGCGTAACCATGGAAATGGGCTACACCACCGATTTAATCACAGACAAAACATTGGCATGGTTAGAGGAAGGGCGTAATAAATCGAAACCATTTGCCCTGTTAATGCACCATAAAGCCCCGCATCGTAATTGGATGCCAGCTCCTCGCCATACACAGATGTTTGAAGATGTTGAGTTTCCGCTCCCTGATAATTTCTTTGATAATTACGATGGTCGAAAAGCGGCAAGCAAAACAACGATGACAATTGCTGACCATACGCAAGATGGTCATGATATTAAAATGACTGTCGCGGAAGGTGACGGCGAGTGGCGTGAAGATATTTGGCCGCACCTCTTGGCCCGATTAACGAAAGAGCAGCGTGCAGAGTGGGATGCTGCCTACCAAGCTCGAAATGATCACATGAACGCCAATGAAGCCAACTGGACTGAAAAGCAGATGGCGGAATGGAAATACCAACGTTATATGCAAGATTATTTAGCGACGATTGCGGCTGTTGATGAAAGTGTTGGTGAAGTTCTCGATTATCTTGAAGAGTCAGGGTTAAGTGAAAATACCTTGGTCGTTTATACCTCAGATCAGGGCTTCTTCCTTGGCGAGCATGGCTTTTACGATAAGCGTTTTATGTACGAAGAATCGTTCTCTACGCCACTCGTCATGCAGCTACCGGGGGTTATAAAGCCAGGAAGTGTGGTTGAGGAGCTGGTACAAAATATCGATTATGCGCCGACATTCCTGCAATTGGCTGGCGTGGAAACACCGGATGCCGTTCATGGTAAATCGCTCCTTCCTCTGCTGAGTGAAGACGGTGCAAGCGACTGGCGTGATGCGCTGTATTATCACTATTATGAATTCCCAGGGTTTCATGATGTCGCTCGTCACTATGGCGTGTCTGACGGCCGTTATAAACTCATTCACTTCTATAACCCAGGTGATGAATGGGAATTTTACGATTTAGAGGCGGATCCATCTGAGATGGTCAATGCCATTAATAATCCTACATACAAAAAAGAAGTTGCTCGACTAAAAGTACGTTTAGCTGAGTTACAGAAAGAGTATGCTGTTCCGCCACTGAAAGAATGGCGTGATGAACCACTGGATCGTCATCCAAACCCATCTTTGGAGGAGCTGTTCCCACAAAGTTTCAAGTAAGTCATTCTAGCCGGTGGCCCTCTTGCTCCCGGCTAGTCAATAATAATATCCCTTACCGTACTACTTGCTGTTGGCGTGATATCGAGAAAGGCTTCTGGTGTTCTAGCGTGTTGTTTTTAACACAGGAACCTAATAGGAGCCTTTTTGCTGATATCCCGTTTTTCTTAATGGATGAGACTGTACTTCTAGCATGCTGGTTTGATTAGGGTGTAATGGACGAGGTTACGTGACGATGATAAAAACGGTCACTCAAAATTATAAAAAATGGTTCACGCTGAGTTTACTGGCAGTGTCAGTAGCAGGCTGTAATAGCGGAGGTAATGACAACTCTTCGAACGGTGGAAATCCAGGCGTTTCACCTCCTGATTCGGAATGGCCGTCACAAGATATCACGATTGATTCATGGGAATTTGAAGGTCAGGGTGATCGTGTTGCTGTCGCTCAGTTCTCCGGTCAATATGCGGTTGCGGAAAGTAGCCGCTTACAAATCGAAATCCGAAATATTCGCCAAGAGCTACTCAATAAGATTGACGTTGCTGATATTTCGTCACTAGTGCCAGAGATGAACCTGTCTCATGACGATGCGCTGTGCGGAATGACCTTCACGCCTTCTGGTCGTTTTCTCTACCTTGCGGTTTGCGATAAAACGGCTGGAAACGATGGCGCCATTATTGCTTTTAATACCAATACCAAAAAGGCGACACTGCTAACCAAGTTAGCGCTTACCAAGCAAGGCCAGAGCGGTGATCAGCAAATCGGAATGGGGTATTTTGCATCACAGCTTTATGTTGGTACTGCTGGTGGGGTATATCGAATAGGGGCAGATAAAAATGCCGCTTATGAAGAGCAACCATCGCAGGCACCACAACTTATCTCGCTACCTAATCCGGTTCGCGATATCGCGATTGATATGGCTGAAGGCAACCTATTTTTATTGGCTGGCGATGCGGTGTACCGTATGGCGTCTGAAGGTAATCAGGCAAGGGAAGTCTATCGTCAAACGAATATCTCCGGCCTAAGTTTTAGCCGCGTTTTCGGCCAAGAGTCTGAGGGGGGGCTGTATTTCTCCCGCTTGCCTGAAAATGGTACTGCGGTAAGCCGCGACCTAGAGCAAAAATTTAACACCGAAGTGTATTGGGTGCCGGTTGAAGAAGCACGTAGCTCAGCAAGGTACAGTCCGAAACCTTACCTGCGAACACAATCTGCGTGGAATAGCTTTTCACTTACGCCAGATGGCCGTCTGTTGTTTAGTGATGGGGCGCCATCCATTCTTGCGGACAATGCCGATAGTCGTCTTGATTTTGAGTCTTGGATGAAAGATGAATTAAATAACTATGTGACGGCAATTAAAGGACTTACCGCGTCAAGCATGTCTGGAAATTTCGCATCTCCAGAAGGCTTTTTACATCGAAAATTAGAACATACCAACCCGAATACATCACCAATTGCCGATAACGTTGGCTGGGCGTTGTACTTGCTGATGATCGCCGATCAAGTGGAGCACGATCCTGAAATTGAGCAGTACGTCGAGCTTTTGATTAAGCGCCACGCAGGGCTTCATGACGACGGTAAAGGCGGCGTGAAAAGTGTCGATGGCCATTTTGTGCGTAACTACAACACCGATGGAACTATCAACGCTAATAATCCGCAATACCAAGTTTACGTCAGTATGAAGTTTCTACCTGCTGCAATTAAAGCGGCAGAGATGTATCCAGAGAACGACAAAATTGTCAGCTACGCTAAATATCTTAAGCAAGTGTTCCAACGTTCGGGAGATGTCGTACGTGCTGAGCAACGTGTTACTTGGGACTCGGATGATTTTGGTCCGGTTCGACTAAACCGATTGATGTCGAATGAGACTTGGTTATACGGTGATATTGCCGCTGCGCAAGACCCCATTGCAACCCGTAACTATGGTGAGTTTACTTATGAAAGGGAAAACTTTAGGTATGACTACGAGTTATTAGATCAGCCTGTCATTATGTCCTCTCATTCAGCTTTCATTATCATGGGAGGACCACTGATTTTAGATCACCACTTTAATGGAAGTGCGTGGTCTGAACAAAACCATAATTACTATGCGTTAACCCAGTCGGAGACCGATGAATTAGGCTTACCTTACTTTGCTGCTTTCTCAGCAGGTCATAGCCCTAATTCCAATGGGAACTACTACAATGATGGTCCAACCGATCACCCAGATGATTTTATCCATTTTCCTGCGGTCAAAGGTTTTGGTCAATTAGGGAGAACTGATGCGGTAGTTGGCGCTTACATGGCTTATCGTGATGGTCGTCGCGACACCATGGTCAGTGCGGGAGATCACGACGCACATATGTTAATGCGATGGTCTGGCAATATGCCAAATTATGACAAAATGAGCGTCGGCATTGCTGATTTCTGGTACGGGGCAGTCGGCTTAGCCGAAACTATTCAGCCGGGTGTCGTGCAGAAGTTTAGAAATACCTTTTACCGCCCTGAAATCCAGATAGAAACTAATGCTCAGGGCCATCAGAAAGTGCTTTATTCAACCATTACACCGCGTTTAGTCACTGGTGTGCGTACCGATGGCAGCGAAGTGGAGTTTGGTTTTCATCGTTCACCATTCATTGTACCTACAGGTGAAACGTTTGCTGAATTTAAAGTAGAAGATCCCCAAGGTGATTGGGTTGAGCTCGATGATGTGGTGGGGATCCACAACATTACTGCGCCGCTAGAAGGGCGTGAGGTGATCTTCAAAAACCCTAATTTCGACCAAAATCTTGATGGTTGGGAGACTTTAGCCGGTAATGCAAACGTTAGTGGTGGCAGTATTCACGGTAATGGCGTGACGTTATCTAATACTGCGGGTTTAACTCAAGCTGTATATTTGCCTTTCGGTATCGAAGGCAGTGAATATCGTGTTTCGACGTTTATTGAGCCGCAAGGTCAAGCGGGTAAAGGAAAAGTTCGTCTAAGTTGGTCGAATACGGGCAATATTGACGATGCCGATATTAGCAGTCAAGTTGAAAGTGGTTACGTGTTTGGAAACTGGGACGCTAGAGTTGTAAGCCTTGATGTTAAGCAACCAGCCGATGCGGCTTACCTTCATATCGAGTACGTAACAGAGAATGACGGCGCTTTTGTTTTTGGTAATACGGCCTTGCAATCATTTGGCGCTAAGCAGTTGTTCAGTAACGGTGACTTCGAACAAGGCAGTACGAACTGGGATTTAAGCAACAATGTATCCATTACCGAAGATCCAAATGAAGTCATTCAAGGTAGCAAGTCACTGAAGTTTGAGTTAAGCGGTGGTGTGACGAGTTGGCGAAGCGCTGAGCGACGTATCGACATTGCGAATGATCCTGTCGGAACTCGCTATTTGGTGCGTTTCAATGTAGGCGAACGTGATCTGACTGATGCGAAATTTGAAATTAAGTTTGATATCGAAAACCCGCAGCAGCCACCAAACTCAAGTTCAGATCCAACGGATGATTGGCGAGATGTCGGGTTTATTGATAACGACACGCCTGATGAGGTCACGGTAACCGTGCGTAAACGTCCAGGAGAAACTGGATTGAACCTGGTACTACGCATGGAGCAAAACAATAACAATGCCGGGCACAGCTATGTGGTACTGGATAATGTACGTGTTTATCATCAAAAAGTACTTGATGACAACTACTGTAATTATGGCGGGCAGTGTTACTAGTTTTTCAGTCACTGAGAGACATTAACAGACTCGATCAAAGTAACAAGGGCGCTTACTGAAGCGCCCTTTTTTATTCAGCAGATATACAGCTTTGGATCACAACTTACCGCTATGTAGATAAATCGTTTCGAAATCAATGAAGTTATCAAGCTGTATTTCAATATAATATAGAAATAAAAGTTAGATCTGCATCAATGAATAGCACTATTTGTGATGATTATCATCACTTTTTGCCCCTAATATAAACTCCGTTCAGTTAAAAAACAGCCAAAATCGACCTCCGCCTTTTTGTTTTTAAGCTCATGTTTTTAATGTATTTTTTGTTGTTGCTTGTTTTCCATGTTATATGAAAATGAAAAAAAATGTGACCGGTGTACCTGATTTGCGACCTTTTGTTGACAGAATAAAGGGCATTCCTTAATATCCGTAGAAACGTTTCAACACAAATAACTTTCTACGAAGAGTACGGTTATGGCCCAGGTCAAGCTGCAACACATAAACAAAATTTATAAGAATGGTTATCACGCTGTTCATGATTTTTGTCTGGACATCAAGGATGGTGAATTCATGGTGCTGGTTGGCCCTTCGGGCTGTGCGAAATCAACCACGCTGCGAATGATTGCCGGTCTTGAAAGCATTACCAATGGTGAACTTTATATTGGTGATAAACATTGTAATTCTGTTCAACCAAAAGATCGCGGTATCGCGATGGTGTTCCAGAATTATGCTCTCTACCCACATATGACAGTACGTGAAAATTTAGCGTTTGGCTTAGAAACACGTAAAAAGCCAAAAGACGAAATTCACCGTCGAGTCACAGAAGCTGCAGAAATACTTGAGATTACAGACTTGCTGGATCGTAAACCTGGCCAGATGTCAGGTGGACAGTGTCAGCGTGTTGCTCTTGGTCGTGCCATGGTTCGTAAACCTGAAGTCTTTTTGTTTGATGAGCCTCTTTCAAACTTAGATGCCAAATTACGTGTTTCGATGCGTATGCGTATTTCACGTCTGCATGATGAACTAAAGCAAAGTGGTAACCCTGCAACAATGATTTATGTAACTCATGATCAGGTTGAAGCGCTGACAATGGGTGACCGAATTTGTGTGTTGAACCGTGGTGCAATCATGCAGGTCGATACACCAATGAACTTATATCATAAGCCAGTGAATAAGTTTGTTGCTGAGTTTATTGGTTCTCCAACCATGAATATGTTGGAAGGTAAGCTTGTTAAAATGGATGACGGCATTATAGCTGTCGCAGTGAATGGAAGTACATTTACGCTGCCTGAAGAAAAACAAGCATTAGCACAGCAATATCTTGGCCATGATGTTTATTTAGGCCTGCGCCCTGAACATATTTCAATGGAAGGCAGTGAAAATAGCTGTGATGTGAATATTACAGATATAGAGGAAATGGGCTCAGAGTCATTCGTCTATTTAGATTTCAATGGTAAGCAGATGATTTGTAAGCAATCAAATCCTGACCTGTCATTATGCAAGCAAAGTGTTCACCGTATTTCTTTTAATATGGCCAAGTGCCATATATTCGATAAAAGCACAGAAGAAAATATCTCTCTTCTTACAGAATAATTGACAGTTTTTAAAATTTAATTAATAGGTAGCTATATTTCATGATTCATTCAATTACTGATTCATGCCATTTAATGTCAAATGGTCTTCTGAGCCTAACGTTTACAGATCATAACATTCTTCAGAATATTAAGTCTGGCAATGTGATGGTGAACTTGTATGAACCAAACGAGTTCGAATGTGCACTATCAAATATTTACATTCGAGTTAAAAGTGATGCAGGCATTACTTTTACACCGTTGATGTATAACAATGAAAATATGCGTACCTTCCGTACTAAAGAAGGTTTAGTTGGTTGGGAAACAACAACTGATGCATTTCGTGCCTCTGTCATTATTAGCTTAGATACGGATTCTGAAAAAGTTTTCTTCACCACTCAAATTGAAAACTTACAACAAGATAGCTTGAAGTATGATTTGGTCTTTGGTCAAGATCTTGCGCTTGCCGATGAAGGCGGTGTTAAAAGTAACGAATGCTACGTTAGCCAATACTTAGATCACCAAGTGTTTGATCTAGAAAGTGAAGGTTATGTTGTTTGTTCTCGCCAGAACCTGCCTCAAAGTACGGGTAACCCATGTTCACAAATCGGTTCTCTTACCGATAAAGTTGTAGGTTACTCGACTGATGGCTACCAGTTCTTTGGTAAAGACTACCGTTTTGAACCAACGCCAGCGGTGCTTTCTAAGCCAACACTTGAAAATGTTAAACTGCAGTTCGAAATGGGTTACGTTGCACTTCAAACTGCAGATGTGACACTTGCGACGTCTGAAACGGCACAGTCTGTTTTCTACATTGCCTTCAACAATAACTTACCAGCATCAAATGTGACTGAAGCGGCGGCTATCGACACGATTCAAACTGCTTATCAGGCACCAGTAACAGAAGCGGCGACCGAACAAGCATTACCAGCATTTTTCTTAAATACGCAAAACGTATTGGTTGGTGAAGCGTTATCTGCAGAAGAAGTTAGCGAGTTCTTTGGTGAAGAGCGTCGTTTTGCAGAAGAGCAAGACGGTGAGCTACTGTCATTCTTCTACGGCAAAGAAAAAGGCGAGAGTAACTACGTTACACTTGCTGCAAAAGAACGTGTACTTGAGCGTTCAACTGGCCATATGGTGTCTTCTGGTAACTGCCAGAACTTTGAAAATGCAGTCATGAGTTCGACTCACGGCATGTATGGCGTATTTAACTCTCATGTTGTTATTGGTAATACGTCATTCAATAAACTATTGGGTGTAGACCGTACTTCGCTAAATTTATTCAAGTTCAGCGGTCAGCGTATTTGGATTAAAGAAGGTGAAGAGCATCGCATCTTAACCATGCCTTCAGCATATGAAGCTGGTTTGAACTTCTCTCGCTGGGTTTATAAGTATCAGCAAGGCTTCATTGTAATCACTAGCTTCAGTGCACAAGATTCTACGGCTATCCAAATGGATATCGAAACGGTGAATCTACCTGAGGCTTTAGATATTATTGTTACTAACCAATTGGTGATGGGTAACAATGAAAATGATGCGAATGTAACGGTTAATCGAGACGGCGCACACTTAAATGTATGTGGTGACTTTGAGCTAATTAACTCAACGTATCCAGAAATGCATTATTCAATTTTGCCAGATGCAGCGTTGGCTGAAGTGTCTCTTGTTAAAGCGGGTGATTCAGTTCGTTACGCACTTTTCCAAGGTCGAGTAGAAAGCAAAGCAAGCATTACTATTCTTGGTGCCTTGTCAGCAGATAAGCCTCAGCAAGCAACGAAGTTAAATGTTGAAACTGAAATTGCTAAATATCAGGCTTCACAGCATGCACTTATTAATAAATTCAATGTTGAGTTTGAAAACGATAGCTATAACTCACAGAAACTAAATGATGCAATGCAGTGGTTTACCCATAATGCATTGGTTCACTACAGCACACCACACGGCTTAGAGCAGTATTCTGGCGCAGCATGGGGTACACGTGATGTATCACAAGGCCCGTTTGAGTTCTTTATGTCGATGCAACGCTATGATCGCGTAGTTGATCTTCTGAAAACTATCTACAGCCATCAGCATGTTGAAACTGGTACATGGCCACAATGGTTCATGTTCGATAAGTACTCGAAAATTCAACAAGAAGACTGCCATGGCGATATCGTTGTATGGCCATTGAAAGCCATCGGCGACTATATCACTGCGACAGGTGATGTTGATGTTCTAAACATTAAAGTGCCTTACACAAGTATCGAAGATGGTTTTGCATTCACTGCGGAAGAGCATACGTTGTTTGCTCATGTTGAACGTCAGGTTAAGCATATTTTTGATAACTTAGTTCCGGGTACTTCTCTGTCTTGCTACGGTGACGGTGACTGGGATGATACGTTGCAGCCTGCAAACCAATCACTTCGTGAAAATATGGTTAGTGGTTGGACTATTCCACTGACGTTACAAGCTCTGAAGACGCTGAGTAAAGCACTTAAGTCTAATGATAAGTACGCTGACTTTATTGCAAAAATCGAAGCGTTAGCGGTCAATATGGAAGCTGACTACCACAAATTGTTGGTTAAAGATGGTGTTATCGCGGGCTTTATCCACTTACCGAACAAAGATGTTGATCAGGTAGAGCACTTGCTACACCCATCTGATCAGAAAACAGGTATTAAATACCGTTTACTGCCTGCATCTCGCTCTATCATCTCTGAAACGTTTGATAAAGAGATGGCCGATCAACATATGGCAATTATTGAAGAAAACCTTGTTCACCCTGATGGTGTTCGCTTAATGGAAAAAATGGCGAAATACCAAGGCGGTAAGCAAAGCTACTTCAAGCGTGCTGAACTTGCTGCAAACCTAGGCCGTGAAGTTGGCCTGCAGTACTGCCATGCCCACATTCGTTTCATCGAAGCGTTATGTAAGATGGGTAAAGCCGATGAAGTTGTAGAGAACCTTTACAAGATCATCCCGGTTGGTATTCAGAAGGCTGTACCTAATGCTGAAGTCCGTCAATCTAATGCATACTTCTCAAGTTCAGACGGTAAATTTAACGACCGTTATGAAGCTTACCGTGATTTCGACAAGCTGAAAACGGGTGATGTAGCAGTCAAAGGTGGCTGGCGTATCTACTCTAGTGGCCCTGGTATTTACATCAACCAAGTTATTAGTAACGTGCTGGGTATTCGCTACCAAGATGACTCACTATTACTTGACCCAATCATTGCTAAATCAATGGGTAAAGTTACGTTAGACTTCACGCTATATGGCAAGCCATGCCGCTTGGTGATTAACCCTGAAGAGGGTGTATATACGCCGAAACGTGTTGAGCTTAATGGTGAAGAGTTAGCAATCGCTTTAACTGAGAATGCTTACCGAACAGGTGGCGCTCTAATTAATAAGCAAGCGCTTACATCTGCTTTGAAAGATAGCGATAACGAATTGGCTATCTGGTTGTAAGTGTAATTGCAGCGCCTTGAGCTAATTAAGGCGCTGCATTTATTCGTTGTATTATGTGTTATACGTCAATGTTGCTCTCTGGGGATTTGTAGAAACGTTTTACATAATCCGTTATACTTAAGAAAAAAAGCGCTGCATGTATTTGAAGTCATTGTAGCAACTGGATTTGAGTTGAGTGAGGGATAAGGTTGAACTAATGAGACCTACAATCAAAGATGTCGCTAGAGAAGCGAATGTGTCTATTTCTACTGTGTCATATGCGATTAACAACAGTGATCGTATCAGTGAAAAAACACGTAATCATGTGTTAGAAATAGCCAAAAAGCTGAATTACTCAGCGAACAGCAACGCAAAACGTCTCCGGCAGAAGAATGTGGGTGCTATCGGTATCTTCTTTAACTCTTGGTTCGGCCCTATTTATAGTGAATTGGTCCAGGGTATTGAACGTAAAGTTCATGAAATGGGTTATGACTTAATTGCTTGTAGCTTATTCGGTGGTTCTGAATCGACAGCACACCGATACCTGAAAGATCAAATGATTGATGGTGCGATCATCTTGAGCAATGCGTTCGATGATGATTTTCTTAAGTCTGTTGCTTCGAGCAACTTGCCAATTGTGGCACTTGACCGAGAAGTTAAAGCGCCGCATATCTATAATATTCTAATTGATAACTTTGGTGGTGCTTTTGGAGCAACCAAACAATTAATTAGTAGCGGTAGTGAAGAAGTTCATTATTTCTGTGGTCCAGACGACTCTTATGATAACCAAAAACGCCTAGAAGGTTATATTGCCGCATTAGGTTTTTATAATGTGAAGTTTAATAATAACTTAATTATTAAATCCGACTTCACAGAAGAAGATGCTTATTTAAAAATGAAGGAAACGATTGAACAAGGTGTTATTCCTGAAGCAATCTTTTCGGCAAATGATGAAATGGCGCTTGGTGTAATTAGAGCAGCGAATGAATGTAATATTAATATTCCTGAAAAACTTAAAATTATCGGTTTTGATAATATTCGAGAATCTGAAAGAACAACCCCTGCATTAAGTACTGTGACTCACCAAAAGTATGAAATGGGTGTTAAAGCCGTTGAAGTATTATTCAGTGCAATGAACGGCGATAAAGAAATAGAACAAGTTACAATTTTACCCACTCAACTTATTGAGCGAGAAACATTGTAATAAATTGTTTTATTAATTACTTTCTTTTAGATCTTTGAAGCACCAAAAAATTAATTTATTGCCATGATGAAATTCATGGCAATACCCTTATTTTGTGTATTCCGGGCGAAACTCTACGGCCTTACAAGGATAACTAAATGATATACAAGTGGCTTACAATATTTTTAGTCGCCATAACCAGTTCTGCTCATGCAAAGGAAAGAATAGAGTTTATGGTGTCATCGGGCGATCAGATGGCATTTGTTGATCAAGTCATAAAGCCTGAATACGAGCAACGTTATCCTGATGTCGAGTTAGTATTAACGAATGATGGCAATTTGGAAACCCGAATGGCCGCAGGTGATTATCCAAATGTATATGCAGGTATTTTTGGCTATATGGTACCTCGATACGCCAAGCTTGGGCGTTTGATGTATTTGGATGAGTTTGAAGGTTTTGATGATCTAAAAGAACGTGTTGAACCTCAGTTCATGGAGCAACATTTTGGCCGCCAATACTATATTCCATGGCACGCAACAACACAGATGATGATTTATAATAAAGAGTTGTTTCGTGAAGCAGGTTTAGATCCTGAGGTACCACCTCAGACATGGGATGAGTTCATTACGGCAGCAGAAAAAATCAGTAACTTACCCGCTCGTTCAAACGGTTCTCGTGTTCACGGTGTTGCGTTATGGAATGATGCATTAGCCAGTGGTGGCTGGTACTGGAATATGTTGTCGCCATTGTATTACAACTTCAATGATGGTGAGTACCAACTACTGAACCGTTACGGTACACACCCAGTCTTTGATAAAGAAGAAGCAGGTATGGTGCCGTTTCTTAAAACCATGAAGCAACTACAACAGTACGCACCATTGACGATGGAGCAGAATTTCTTCTCTCGTACCATTGGTATGTGGCCTCAGTATGGTATTGCTTGGCGAGTAAACCTACAGGATGCAGCAGGCAAACCAATGGTAATTGGTGACGATGTAGGTATTGCTCCAATTCCTGTTCGTGAAAAAGGCGATACTCATTATTCAAATCTAGATGGTCGTGCGCTGATGGTATTTAAAAATACGCGTCATATTGAAAAGCGTAGCTGGCAGCTTCTTGAGTTATTAATGGAAGATGATTTTAACCTTGAAGCAAATATGCAATTGCAAAACTTGCCAACGTTAACATCATTACAAGATCACCCTTATTTTCAACAACCTGATATTCAACCATTTGTTGAACAGCTGCAACATGTCGTCATGAATGAGTCAACAGCTGCGGTATCAGAAGTATCAAGCATTATCCTTAACTATTATTCACAATCTGTTGTGATGGATAGATTAACACCGGAAGAAGCAGTGAAAGCCGCCATGGAAGATGTGAGAAAAGTAATGCGGAAGTAACGCTCGATTTTGTTTTCGATTAAAGGCTGCAGGCTACTGCAGCCATCAAACAGATTTTAAATTTAAATGGAATAAAACCATGAACATAAAACGTTACTGGGTGTCATACCTGTTTATGTTGCCATGGGTAGCATACTTCTTGATTTTTATGCTCTACCCCTTCTTTCTATCACTGCAAAATAGTTTTTTGGATATTAATATCCTTAACCCTGAAAATACGCGGTTTGTCGGATTAGGCAACTGGGTGAAATCGGCGACAGACTTTAAATTCTGGCAATCTATTTTTAACGTGTTTTTTAATCAGGCTATTTTTATAACCTTAAGTTTTGTCTGTGCCATGGGCGCGGCTTTAATGTTGAATGAAATCACGTTTTTGTCGAGTTTATTCCGCACGGTATTATTTATTCCGGTTGTGACATCTATCACGGTTGCAATGATTATATTCGATTTCATTGCTGGACCTTCTGGCCCAATCCAAACTGTATTGATGGATATTAACTTACTCAGTTCGCCAATATTTTGGAAATTTGAGCAGTGGCTTCCAATGCCTGTTATTGCGGTATTCAGTGCTTGGAAGTGGTTTGGTGTGCAAATGATCATCTTCCTTGGTGGTATTGCTAGCATTAATAAGTCGTTGCTTGAGGCGGCTGATATAGATGGTGCGGGTTGGTGGCGTAAAATCACAAAAATCATCTTGCCGCTGATCAGACCTCAGATAATTTTCGTTTTGACAATTAACGTTATCAATGGTCTACAAATGTTTACTGAAGTCTTTATGAACTTCGACCTACAAGGTGGCCCACACAACTCTGCTCTCACGCCGGTTCTTCACTTATACCAAATTGGTTTCGAACAAATGAAGATGGGTGAAGCGTCAACTGTTGGTCTGTTGTTGGCCATTGTGATCTTTGTTCTAACAATGCTTCAGTTGAAACTGACAAAGGGTAAGGATTAATAATGAATAATTCTACTAAGGGTAAATGGTTAATTTATGTTGGCTTGTTTGCAGCAAGTCTTATCGTTCTATACCCGTTTTTCTTTATGATTATTAACTCGTTTAAATCGGGTTCTGAAATCATGCACTCGCCAAATTCACTGCCTACTACGTGGTCTTTAAAAGGCTACACTGAAGTGTTTGACAGTGTGAATTTATGGCGAATATTCTTTAATACTATCTTTGTTTCAGTGTCGATAATGGTATTGAACTGCCTGTTATCAGCAATGGTGGCATACGCAATTGCAAAAACGAATATGCCTAGTCGCCATGTTTGGTTACGCCTGATCTTATCATCCATGATGGTACCAGCGATTCTATTCACCATTCCGGTATATATGATGATGTATGACTGGGGGTGGGTAAACACATACCGCGTGCTTATCATTCCTGGTGCAATCAGTGCATATAACATTTTCTTGCTTTACCAATTCATGACTCAGGTTGACGAAGCGTATCTAGAAGCAGCCCGAATTGATGGTGCAAGTGAATTCCGTATCTTCTTTAAAGTTGTATTACCAATGATGCGTCCGGCAATGGCCACCGTGGGTATCTTGACCTTTATGGGGGCATGGAACGACTTTATGGGGCCGCTACTTTATATCCGTGATGATTCGATGCTGACATTACAGATGGCGCTGTTTAAGTTCCAGCAAGATATTCCAGCAGGTAACCTTGAGCAGGTATGGGCAATGACAACCATGATTGCTGTACCAGTGGTCTTTGTTTTCTTCTTTATGCAGAAGAACTTTATTAAGGCATTTACTGGAGTAGGGGTGAAGTAATGAGTCAGTATAAAAAAAWTGCCATGCTTCTGGCTGTTGTCTTGGTCGCGTACTGGGCTGCATGGGGAAAAGCTTATTTTCTTTCGAAAAGCTATTTTGATTATGCGGTAGAGCAAGAAGCAGCTCAAAATTATGTCTTCGCACTAAAAGGCATGAATAAACTAGAACTTAGAATTGATGACGAATATTTAGGTGGTTACCAGCAAGTTATCGAGTCGTGGGAGTATGCATTATTTGGTATTCGCCCTGCTTTTTACGAGAAAGCGCTAGTTGCACCTCAGCGTATTATTCCGTTATTAGATGACGAGGACTTACAAGCTTTCATCGATATCTATGTTCAGCTTGATAGCAAATATGTGCCAGAAGTGGCGTTAATGCAGCTGAAGCGCGCTCAGCAAGCCGGTAATGAAGAACTTGCTGCTGAAATGGAAGAGTTCCTGTCCCAAGCATTCCCAGAGTTTAACGCGAACTAACTGCGTTTATTGTCTTTTGCCGCCCTACGGGGCGGCCTTTTTTTAATGATCTCAACTGAGATTAATTTGCCTTATAGATTTCGGAGTATTGTATGGTTACGCCATATCAGAACAGCACTTTGCCAGTAGAAGATAGAGTTGAAGACTTATTGTCTCGTATGACGGTGGCAGAAAAAATTGGCCAATTATGTCAATCGCCCATGCTGGAATACAATACTCACCGTGACGCTTATCTTGATAATATTCGTCAAGGTCGTTGGGGATCACGCATTTTGGCTGATACTGCATGGGCAGGGAATGCACCAGGTGAAACCGTTAATCCAGTACAGCTAAATGAAATTCAGTGTGCTGCGGTTGAAGAAAGCCGTTTAGGAATCCCTTTAATTGTTGCTCGTGATGTTATTTACGGTCAGCAAACGGTATTGCCGATTCCACTGGCACAGGCTGCGTCTTGGAACCCCGAGCAAGTTCGAAAAGCCTACCGTTGTATTGCCAAAGAAGCAGCATCACTAGGTATTCATTGGACATTTGCGCCGATGCTCGACATTGTTCGTGACCCGCGTTGGGGACGTGTCATTGAAAGTAGTGGTGAAGACCCGTACCTAACAAGCCAATTTGCCAAAGCCGTGGTAAATGGGTTCCAAGGCGACTCTCCAGCAGATGAAGATTCACTGGTTGCATGTGCCAAACACTTTGTTGGTTACGGTGCTTCTGAAGGTGGTCGTGATTACGACACCACAGAAATTTCAGATAATACCCTTCACAACGTTTACTTACCTCCTTTTTCGGCAGCAGTAGAGGCGGGAGTTGAAACGATCATGTCTGGGTTTAATGATCTTGGTGGTACACCCGTTTCAGGCAGCGAGTCACTTATCAATGGTTGGCTTAAATCTCAGCAAGCATTTGATGGCATGGTCATTAGTGATTGGGGCTCAATTGCCGATCTTGCCTATTTTGGTATTGCAAAAGATGCAGAAGAAGCGGCTGAAAAAGCATTGAAAGCTGGCGTTGATATGGCGATGACCAATGAAGCGTATGAAGATCACCTTCAAGCTTTGTTAGATAAAGACGCGATTGATATTGACCATGTTGACGAAGCTGTTCGTCGTGTTCTTCGTACTAAATTCAAAGCGGGTTTATTTGAAAAGCCTTATGTCGATGAGTTTAAACACAAAAGCGTTATGCGCCACCCTGATCATGTTGCAGAAGCGCTCACCGTGGCAGAACAGAGCATGGTGCTATTGAAGAATAATGAGGTACTGCCTCTTCGAGCTCAGCCAATGACGATTGCTGTTATTGGTCCACATGCGCATTCTAAGCGTCAGCATTTAGGTTCTTGGTGTTTAGATGGACGTACTGAAGATGTGACGTGCATCTATGAAGGCATAACTAAATGGGCTGCAAGGTTTGATTGTGCGATTAACGTGATAACTGAAGATGCGGCCTTTAGTGATGAAATGGTGGAATGTGCACACCGCGCTGACGTTGTTATCTTATGTACTGGTGAAAGTCATCGCCGTACAGGTGAAGCACGCAATGTTGCAGAGCTTACCCTACCATCAGGACAAGAAGCGTTAATTGAAGCGATTGGGCAGGTTGGCAAACCCCTAGTCGTCGTACAATGTACTGGACGACCAATCCCCTCAGCGGCAACAGAGCAATATGCCGATGCATTATTGTATGCATGGCAGTCAGGTACTGAAGCGGGTCACGCCGTTGCTCGTTTACTGTTTGGCGATGTATCACCATCTGGTCGTTTACCGATGTCTGTACCGCGTAGTACGGGTCAAATCCCGATGTATTACGCCCGTAAGCCGTTGGGTAAAATGCGTGATTTCTTAGACTACCAGCCGTATAAAGATCAAAAAGATACGCCATTGTACCCATTCGGGTTTGGCTTAACGTATGGCCAATTTGAATACAGCAACCTGCGTTTAAGTCAGAGTGAGTTGACTGAGGGTAGTACGCAAGTTATCACAGTAACATTGACCAATAGTGGTTTGGTAGAAGCGACGGAAGTGGTTCAGTGCTATGTACGCCAGCAGACAGCATCGACTACCCGTCCTGTACGTGAGTTAAAAGATTTTACTCGAGTGACATTACTGCCAGGTGAGACGGCAGAAGTGACGTTATCTCTGTCTGCTGAAAAATTGAGTTTCTATGGTCTGCAACAGACTTTCTCGTTGGAACCCTCAATTGTTGACGTTTATGTGGGTGGTGATTGCAACGCTACCTTGAACGCTTCATTTCAAATTAAGCAGTAACGATAACGATCGTTAAGTTCATATCCGTTAAGTTTGTAATGCCTTGTTGCTAACCCAGAGCAAGGTATTGCTAAAGAGTTAGCTATGACTAATAAGAATGCCTCTGTTCAGCAATCTCAGCCTCGTCCTAACATCATCTACATCATGTCAGATGATCACGCTATTCGTGCTTTAAGTGCTTATAACAGTGATATCGCCCATTTGGCTCCGACCCCGAACCTCGATCGTATCGCTAAAAATGGTGCACGGTTCGACCAATCTTTCGTAACCAACTCGCTATGCGGCCCATCTCGTGCGGCAATGCTGACTGGCAAGTTTGGCCATAAGAATGGGTTTAATCACAATGGTCAGTTATTTGATGGTCATCAGCCAACGTGGCCAAGATTACTAAAATCTCATGGCTATAACACAGCATGTATCGGTAAATGGCACATTAACCTAACACCGGAAGGCATTGATTTTGACCATTGGGAAATTCTCAATGATCAAGGCGAATACTATAACCCTGATTTCATTACAGCCCAGGGGGTTAAGCGCGAGCATGGCTACACCACAGAGCTGATCACACAAAAGTCGTTGCGCTGGCTGGAAGAGCAAAAAGACAGTGATGAGCCCTTTGCGTTGTTGTTGCACCATAAAGCACCACACCGTAATTGGATGCCAGCCCCTCAGCATATGAAAGCATTCGAGCACACAACCTTCCCTGTACCAGATAACTATTTCGATACTTATGAAGGACGTGCCGCGGCCGCTATGCAAACCATGACGATTTATCGTGATGCGCAAGAAGGCCATGATTTAAAAATGACCAAAGGCGTTGGTGACACTGAGTGGCGTGAAGATATTTGGCCGTTTTTATTGGCACGTTTAACACCAGAGCAGCGTAAAGCGTGGGATGAAGCCTACCAAGATCGTAATGACTGGTTTAACGCCAATGAAGCTAATATGACAGAAGAAGAAATCGCGATATGGAAATATCAGCGTTATCTTCAAGATTATTTAGCCACCATTATTTCAGTCGATGAATCGGTTGGTGAAGTACTCGATTATTTGGAAGCCAATAACATGGCTGACAATACTATTGTTGTGTATACCTCTGATCAAGGCTTTTACATGGGCGAGCATGGTTGGTTTGATAAACGATTTATGTATGAAGAGTCGTTCCGTGCACCATTGCTAATTCAATACCCTAATAAAATTAAGCCAGGAACGGTTATCGATCACATGGTGCAAAATATCGATTATGCGCCGACATTCTTGGAATATGCTGGTGTTGCTGTACCGTCTGATATTCAAGGTGAATCGATGGTACCGTTATTAAACGGCGAATCACCAGCAGATTGGCGCCAGTCACTGTATTATCATTTTTATGAATATCCTGCGATGCATGATGTAACACGCCACTATGGTACGCGTGACAGCCGTTATAAGCTGATGCATTTCTACTATGATATTGATGAATGGGAATTCTACGATATTGACGAAGATCCAACCGAGATGAATAACGCCATCAACGATCCTCGTTACCAGCAGGAAATCGTCCGCTTAAAAGCTGAAATCACTAATCTTGAAATAAAATACGATGTGCCGCCACGCAGTGAGTGGGTGAATCTTCCATTAGAGTATAAACCTGCACCAACTCTGCAAGAACTGTTTCCTCATAGCTACCAAGTTACTAGTCAATAGCCAAGCACCAAAGACAAATAATTAGTACCCCAGCTTTGCGCTGGGGTATGCATGCCACTCCGGTACTGAAACTGTGCTTAGTTTTTGAGCTCTGAAAAATAATAACACCCTACAAAAAGAGAATAAAAATAACTATGTCATCATTACTTATATGGATAAGAAAAATAACCAACCGGCTAATCGTCACTATCGCAATTGCCTTTTGTTCTATTGCATTTGTCGGCTATGAAGGATTAACGGGACTCAATTTAATATCTAATCAAACTGCGTTGTTGGTTGAAGACGATTTAGCGAAAATTATCACTATCAGCGATATTCAGCAGCGTGTTGAGCAAGCTCGAGTACACTCGATGCTGGCGATTCAGCATGACCCAAGTGGTATTAGTGCCAACTATCATGAGCATCCTATCTCGAATCATACTGACTTGATCCTCGATAGCTATGATGATTTACAGGCGCTTTTTTTCGATCTCATGGCGTTTAATATGGGCACATCTTTAGCTCAGACCGCAACGCGTGCCGAATCATTAATGGATGAAATATTCTTTTCTGGTTTTGAAGAAATTGTCGATTTGCTTGCCGACGAGGATTTTGAGCAAGCGAATATTTTACTGCTGAATACTATCAACCCCTCAATAGAGCAGCTAAAAGTACTACTAAATAGCATGAATGACTTGAGTGCCACAGAAGCTCGGGATGCGTACGCTAGCTCAGTCAGTAGCGGACAACGTTTTGTCTTTAGTATGACAGCGGCTTTGATCCTTAGCACCTTGATCTTAGTCGCTATTGCATTTGTCACCGTTCGACGGATTGTTTTTGCATTGAAGGGATTACAATCAACAGCAAACAGTATTGCTAATGGTGATCTAACTTGTCGTGCGCAAGTAAATGGGCAGGATGAATTTACGGTTATTGCCGATGCGGTTAATCAAATTGCGGCTAGCTTTCAGCAAACTGTTTCTCTCATTGGTCATTCAGCGACAGAGTTGAGCAGTGTGTCTCAGCAGAACACCAACTTGAGTAAGCAAACAGCATCGAATGCCGCCTCACAACAAACACAAATTCAACAAATTGCTACCGCGACAGAAGAGCTCACTGCTACGGTAAGTGATGTTGCAGCAAGCGCCGTAGCGGCAGCTGAGGCCTCACAACAGTCTGACGATTTAGCACAGTCTGGACTAGGTATTGTCAATGAAGCGATAACACAATCGATTGAGTTGGCTCAGGAAATTGAGCACGCGAAAGTTGTTATTAATGAACTTGGCCAACATTCCCAAGATATTGGCAGTGTGTCTGACACCATTCGCGATATTTCCGATCAGACTAACTTATTGGCATTAAATGCAGCAATAGAAGCAGCACGAGCTGGCAGCTACGGTCGTGGTTTTGCCGTTGTTGCTGACGAAGTTCGATCGTTGGCTCAGCGAACCAAAGATGCCACTCAAGATATTCAAAATATGATTGCGCGTTTACAAACGGGCTGCCAGCAAGCTATTGAACGGATGGACTCGGGAGATCAGTACGCCCGTGAAAGCACCGAAAAAACCAAGCAAGCAGGGGATTCATTGAAAGGCATTACAGAGACAGTTGCTAGCATTGCCGAAAAGAATATCCAAATTGCTTCTGCTGCTGAGCAGCAAGCGGTGGTCACTGCTGATGTGAACACGAATGTTTATGAGATAAATACCTTAGCGGATAAGACCGCTTTAGATTCTGAATCTAGCCAAACAGCATCACAGTCGATTGCTGAACTTGCGAAATCTCTATCATCAGAAGTGAAACGCTTCACTGTGTAGAAACGTTGTGTTGCTTGATTAACCGGTATGTTTTGAATGAGGACTGTTATTAATGTCGGTACCATTTTTTAGTTTCAGGATGATATGTTTGTTGCTGCCATTTCTATCGATGTTTCCAATCCAAGCGATAGCAGGTAGTGATAAGACGATCCACATAGCTTGTGTCGGAGACTCGACCACGTTTGGTATGAATATCAAGGAGCGTGAGAATTTGAGTTATCCCGCTCAACTGCAACAGTTACTGGGGGATAACTATACAGTGGGCAACTTTGGATCCAATGGGGCGACAGCCATTCGGACCACACCAAAACGCGGGCCTTATATTACCCGTGATGTTTATCAGCAGAGCCTTGAGTCAGAACCCGATATGGTGATCCTTACCCTAGGGGCGAATGACTCGAAAGCCAGTTTTTGGAATGAGCAGCAATATCAAAAAGATCTGACTCTGTTGCTGGAAGAATATTTAGCACTAACACCCATTGTATTGCTGGGTCTGCCTGCTCCTGCATTTAACCAGCCTGGGGAGTGGGATGTGAATGAAGGTAATCTTGTGCATGCACGCCTTTTGGTGCGCGAACTTGCGGCAAAGTATCATTTGCAGGTCGTCGATTTCTATTCACCGTTACTGGATGAGGGCTTGTTCCAAGCCGATGGTGTTCACCCTAATAGGTATGGTGCCCAAAAGATGGCATATGCGGTAAAAAATCACTTAGGTCTCTGAAAAATAGCTCTAATCCAGAGCTCTCGTCTTATGTACTAATTAGCCTCTTTAGCGATAATGATAAAGAGGTTTTTTTATGTTTCTTTAGGGTAAACATAGCTCTCAAAAATGACATTTTGCATGCTTTGTGATTAGTTTTAAACCAAGCGATTTGATAGCCTTAATTGCAATCGAAACGTTTAAGCTGAGGCAAGGATGAAACTAAAAACGATGGCCATTGGTGCCAGTCTATCTATTGGTGCCATGGGTGTAAGTGCTGATAGTGGTGAGTATATTGCTTTTTTTGATCACACGCTGTCGAATGAACAGCGCCTGGATGACATTAGTGCTCGGCTAACAGATAAAGAAAAAGGCAACATGATCACTCTGTGGAATGAAGGCGTTCCACGGTATGGCTTGAAGTCATTTATGCCCGGTGAGGCATTGCATGGTTTAGCCTCCCCCCGCCAAAATGCAGCTACCGTTTTTCCTCAATCAATTGGTTTAGCTGCTACTTGGCAGCCTGACGCCTTACAGCGAATGGGCGACGCGGTATCAGATGAGGCGAGAGCGCAATATCATAATGGCCCAGTTATACGTGATGGTAAGCGGGGTCCTTTAACATTCTGGTCGCCAGTGATTAATATTGCCCGAGACCCTCGTTGGGGGCGTACGCAAGAAGCATACGGCGAAGATCCGTTACTAAATGGGGTGATGGCAAGCGCTTATGTCAAAGGGTTGCAAGGTGATCACCCTAAATACCTAAAGACGGCGGCAGGAGCTAAACACTTTGTTGCCAACAATGAAGAGCATAATCGTTTTCATGGCAATGCCGAGATCTCAGAGAAGCAGCTGAGGGAGTATTATTTCCCTGCCTATAAACAAGTGGTCAAAGACGCCAATGCGCAGATTGTGATGACAGCTTACAACGCCTTGAACGGAGAGCCTGCCGTCACCAATAGTTGGCTTGTACGTGATGTTTTACGGGGGGAGTGGGGCTTCGATGGGTTTGTGCTTGGTGACTATGGATCCATTCTCATGACCACCAAAGGCTGGGAAGAGCGCGGATTCACTGGCCATGAAATCTATGACAATTATGTCGATGCCGCTGCCGCTGTTCTGAATGCTGAAACGCTGGATTTCGATAATACCCGTATATTCCGTCAGGAAGCGATTACGGCAATCAAACAAGGTAAAACCAGCTCTGAGCACCTTGACCGGGCTTTTAGAAATACCATGCGTGTCGGTTTACGCCTGGGTATGTTTGATCCTGAAGAGCTCTCGCCTTGGAAAGGGCTTCCTTTTGAAATAATGACCACATTTAAACCGTTAGCGCTTGAACTCGCGGAAAAAAGTATGGTGTTGCTTCAAAATGAGCCAGTTGATGATGCCCCGTTACTGCCGATTGATAAATCTAAAGTGAAAACTATTGCTGTGATTGGCCCCAATGCGAATGTGTTAAATTTCGGGACATATTCTGGAACCCCACGTAATCCCGTTACGCCATTGCAAGGAATAAAAGATCACCTTGGTGGCGACGTTGAGGTGATTTACGTACCTTGGGAGGAAGAGCAAAATGAGTTCGTTTCCATTCCAATGGATAACATCACGCTATTAGATAACCAAGGCCTAGGGGTGTGGAACGTAGATTACTATGATAACAATGCTGCGTACGGAGAGCCCGTTGCATCGAATACAACTGGAGAAATAGATTTCGACTGGACAGAAGACAAGCCTCACCAAATATTAAGTGATGGGGTAAGGCACTCTGTCCGCTTTAGTACAACATTTGTACCGCCCCAGAGTGGTCTTTATACGTTAGGTTTTGAAAGCCTTGGCGCCAATGTGACCGTTAACTTAAATGGCTCCACGGTATTGAGAAACCACAGTGCTGCTAGCCAGCGCCTTCCCTCAAGTATAGAGATAGAGCTAGACGGTGAGCATATGTATGACATTGAGGTCTACAGCATGCGACTACCCAATACGAAAGGCCATGAACTTAAGTTTGGCTGGCAATTACCAACCCTAGACAATGAATACACAGGCCAAGAGCTGGAAGCGGCGAGAAAAGCCGATGTTGTGGTTGCGGTAATGGGATTATCGACTGATCACGAACGTGAATCCATTGACCGCGTTGCAGAAGGATTACCGACCGAGCAAACTGATATGCTCAGAAATGTATTAGAGGTTAACCCTAATACGGCAGTCGTCCTTCAGTCTGGTTCTTCAATAGAAAGCCCTTGGCTTAAAGAGAATGTCCCAGCGATTTTGCAAAGCTGGTATCCGGGTGAGCAGGGCGGCATTGCGATTGCCAATACCTTGTTTGGTGATAATAACCCAGGCGGAAAGCTGCCGATGACGTTTGTGAAATCGTGGAGCGATCTACCTGCATTTAATGATTACGATATCAGCAAAGGCCGTACTTATCTGTATTTTGATAAAGAGCCATTGTGGTCTTTTGGTCACGGTCTAAGCTACACCCAATTTACCATGTCTAACTTAGTTATAAAGAGCGACACAGTAGCTAAAGATAGCCAAGTAGAAGTGATCGTAGCGGTAGAAAACACCGGTAAAGTTGCAGGTGATGAAGTCGTCCAAGTCTACGTGGCGGACATGTTTGACCGACGCGAAAAACCTATCCAACGTTTGAAAGCGTTCGATCGTGTGTCGCTTGAAGCAGGCGAAAAACGCGACGTGACTTTAACCTTCGATGTGGCTGACTTGGCTTATTGGGATGAGAAAACTAAAGATTGGGCCTTGGGTGACAAGTACCAAATCCGCGTTGGTAATGCGTCTGACAATATATTGCTTACCAAGACGATTAGAGTTGAATAATACGTGCTGCAATTAACGAACCGTTAATTCATCAATATTTCGATGTTGAGTTCAACCACAGGTAGTTCGTTTTTCATTAGTACCAAATCGCCGTTAATAAAAGTTAACGGCGATTTACTGATTCTAATTTACCTCTAAATGTATCAGTCATTAAATATCGACACATTTCTATTATGTTCATTATCGATAAATCTCACATTTCCGCATGACTAGTTTCTTACAGATAAATATTCGTGCGTCATAGAAGCTTTTATTAAATTACAAATGCAGGGGAAAACGATGCAAGTATTACCATTTCGTTTGTCTGTTTTAGCTGGGTGCCTTGCCCTCCAGTTAGCTCAGCCAGCACTATTATATGCAAATGAGGCCCCACTAGTTGCCGCTGGACAAGACCTCAACGCGACTCGTGACGAGCGTATGGCCTGGTTCCGTGATGCCAAATTTGGCATGTTCATCCATTGGGGTGTTTATTCCATGTTTGAAGGTGAGTACAAAGGTGTAGACACGCCACGTTATGCTGAGTGGATTTGGAACAACGCCCGTATTCCGGCTCAAGAATATGTAGATTTAGCGAAAGAGTTTAACCCCGTAGCCTATGACCCTGTTGAATGGGTGAAGTTGGCGAAGGATGCCGGTATGACTTATATGGTATTGACTGCCAAACACCATGATGGTTTTGCCATGTTTGATACGGAAACCAGTGACTGGGGAGTCAAAGGTTCAACGTGGGGCAAAGATACAATAACCCCGCTGAAAAATGCCGCTGATGACGCGGGATTGCGCTTTGGCTTGTATTACTCACAATCTTTAGATTGGGGGAACCATGGTGATGAAGGTGGAGCGCATTGGGATCGTTCTTACTCCCCATATCCTTCTCTCGATCGTTCAAAGTGGTCTGAACGATTCAATCAATATATGAATGACGTTGCTTTCCCACAGCTTGAAGAATTAACGACCAATTATGGCAAGCTGGATATGTTTTGGTGGGATATGCCTAAAAACATAACGGATGGTCAGGTTCAGACAATGGCAGACATTCTTTGGGGGAATCAACCACAAATCGTTTCTAACCGTCGACTTGCTAGCCGTCAAAATTCACTGCACTTTGGTGACTTTGATACTCATGAGCAATCTATTCCTCCTGTTCCCCAGCTTGATTCGTACTGGGAAAGCTGCATGACGATGAATAATACTTGGGGTTATCGTCGCTCAGATCAGGACTGGAAGAGTACTGCTGAACTGATCCATAACCTTACCGGTGTTGTCAGTAAAGGTGGCAATTATCTATTGAACATTGGTCCCAAACCCGATGGCAGCTTCCCACAAGCATCAATCGATCGTCTGCGGGATATTAGTCAATGGATGAATGTTAACGGCGAGTCTATTCACGGCACAACAGCGACCCCGTTTCTATTCCAACAGGCTTTCCGTGGGACAACAACTCAACGCATACATGATGACGGCGTAACGCTATACCTGCATGTTTATGATTGGCCCCAAAATGGTGAGCTACAGGTGCTCGGTGTTGCCAATGAAAAATTGTCAGCCTACCTCTTAGCGGATAACGAGAAAACGCCGCTGAAGATCAGCCACAATGATAAGGGAGTAACTATTGCTGTGCCAGAACAGGCTCCAGATCAATATAGCTCTACTGTTGTTCTAGACATAGAGGGTGAACTGGAGATAGAAGAAGTCACGGGTGTGATGACCGTTGATGGTATGGTACTTCGCTCCCTAGATGCCGATACCACGAGTGTTCATTATAATAGCTGGTACAACAGCTTAACAGACTGGTCTGGGGCTGAAAGCTCTGCCAGTTGGGACGTGGATTTTGCTGAGCCGGGACGTTATGCGGTGCAGATGTTCCATGGAAACAAGGATGAATCCCGCATGCAGTTAACATTGGGTGACAATACCGCAAATCTGATCATTCCAGCCACGGGTGATGAGAATATGCGCCGTAAATACCCAAAGCCGACCATTGTTGGGGAAATTATTGTGACTCAAGCGGGTGAACAAACCCTAACTCTGGCCCCTGCCTCTGAAGGTTTTTCTCGGGTCAATATGGGTGAGTTGACTATTTTGCCTTTAGGTAATGCCCTACAAGGGCCAGATGGCAACATTGGCATGCACGCTTTGAACGCTGACTACGACGGGGAAGCGGTTGTTTACCGTGGAGCTCGCCAGTTCTTGGATGGGAAAAAAGAGGCGCTGTCATGGGAAACTACCATTACACGCCAGACGGGGACTTTTGATGTCGTTTCCACCTATCGTAGTGAGAAAACACAGGAGATAACCCTTTATGTTGGCGATAAAGCGTATCCTTTCACGCTGCAAGCAACGGGCGAATTCCCTGAGCCTCTAAACTTACACATTGGTCAAATTGATTTGACTGAATCTGGGACTACGGAAGTACGTTTAGAAACAACAGCCAACGGAACTTTTGATTTTTATGGTCTTGAGCTATTTGAGGCGGGGTTTTATGCGACCAGTGAAGAGCCATTAGCCACAGTATTCCCTATAGCGCGTAGTCACAATAATTACGTAGACAAAGGACAGCATCCAAAGGCTCATTTCTCTGACAAAGTGTTGGATGGCAGCAATGAAACTCGTTGGTTACCGTCGCCCCGCAACCAAAATGATATGTGGTTCGAAGTTGATTATGGTCAGCCTCAACACATCAAGCACATTAAACCGGTCATAGAGGAGCGCCTTGGACAGACAGAGTTCTTTAACTCTATTGAACTGATTGTGACTTACCTTGATGAAAGTGGTGAATGGCAGAAACTGACTAAATTGCCAGCTCACAAAGCTAACCAAGGGTTTAGCGTTAACCAAACAGCAAGGCAGTGGCGCTTTGAGTTTAGCTCAGATCGCCGTGGTACCTTTTCTGTTAGCCAAGTGATTATGAATTAATGAGTGTTTTTACGGTTTGAATCACCTTAGTGTCAGGTTAATAAATCTGGCACTTTGTTATTAACCTGGGTGTTGAAATATTTAATTTTATCCGTCTCCTTATAATTTACTTCATATGTTGTATGACGGTTATTTATTCGAGTACCAAGTGCTTGAATCTTATTTATAAATAAAGGGATGTATGAGAAAAACTTTATCTTTAGTGGCTTTGTCCATGTTTAGTACTGGTGTGTTGGCTGATCGTACTTATATTAACCCTATGGATCTCGAATATCAGTATGGTGAAAGGATTCCGGAACGTCGCCAATTCATTAAGGCTGAAGGTTTGGTTACTCGGCAAAGCGCAGATCCGGTTGTCGTAAGCTTTGAAAAAGATGGCAAGCATCAGGGCTATTTTTTGTTTGCCAGTCAGGGGCGGGGATATTGGATGTCCGAAGATCTAGTGACCTGGCAGCATATTAAGCCGACTGGTGAATGGCCTGTGAGCTACTTTACGCCGGGTTCCGGCTCGGATCCTACTACCGAGAAAGATCCGCAGACCGGGCTGGAATGGAAAGATATGATAGCACCGGCAGCCTTAGCGAAGGATAGTAAGATCTACCTGCTGTCATCCAGTCGTAAAGGCGGTCTGACAACGCTGTTCGTCTCTGATGACCCGGCATCAGGTAAATGGAAGGTGGCCGATGAGGACCTAGGCTTCCCTGTTGTTGGAGATAGGAACCTCTGGGATCCGGCGCTTTACCACGAGGATGAGCAGTGGTACGTATACTGGGGCTCCTCAAATTTATATCCATTGTGGGGGGCTAAAATCAATCGAAATAATAAAGACGGCTTGTATATCGACCGCTTTGCCAAGCCTCTGCTTGCTATGCATCCAGACGTGCATGGTTGGGAACGGATGGGCTTTGACCATACTTCCCCTCAAGCCCCCTACGTGGAAGGGCCGGAAATGCTTAAACATGGCGATACCTACTATCTTTCCTACGCTGGTCCTGGTTCAGATGGAAACGTGTATGGCGATGGGGTCTATATCGGCAAGTCCCCTTTGGGGCCGTTCACTTACCAGGAGCACAACCCGGTGACTTATAAGCCTGGAGGCTATGTTCATGGCGCTGGTCATGGCAACACCTTTAAAGATGCCTTTGGTAATATCTGGCGCAGTGGCTCTAATTGGTTTGGGGTTAATTGGGTGTTCGAGCGGCGAAATGTGATTCTACCGTCTGCAATCGACGACGATGGCATTTTATATTCAACGGCCCGTTTTGCTGACTTCCCGCAATTTGCGCCAACGGGTAAGTACAGTGATCCCAATGATCTGTTCACTGGCTGGATGTTACTGTCCTACAATAAGCCGGCTTGGGCGACGTCCGAACTGCCTCCCGAAAATGGCCGCACTTTTGATGCGGGCTTTGTGACGGATGAAAATCCTCGCAACTTCTGGGTTGCGGGTAAGAACAATGATGCCCAGCATGTTGTAGTGGATCTGCAAGGCGATAAAACGGTCAATGCAGTTCAAATCAATTATGCCGATTACATGGTGGCTGGTGAAGAGTATCGGGCGCCGTTACCAAGAGATAACAGGATTGCGGAATATAAGCAGCGGATCTATACCCATTATCGTCTTTTGCTGTCCAGAGATAATAAGACCTGGACGGAGGTCAGCAATAACCTCGATAAGCAGGAAAATCGGTCAAATATTTACATTGAGTTGGACGAGCCGGTCACAGCCCGTTTCGTGCGCTTTGAGAATGTTAATGTTGGGGTGAAACATCTGGCGTTGAATGGATTACGGGTGTTTGGCTCTGCCAATGATGAGTTGCCAGCTATGCCTGAACAAGTAACGGTGAAGCGAGACACTGATCGCCGCAACGTATATGTGGCTTGGCAGGCGGTGGAAGGCGCTGTTGGTTATAACGTACGCTTCGGTATTGCCCCGGATAAGCTTTATCATACCTACCAGATATGGGGTGATGAGTTTGATGGTCAAAAGGAGATTCGCTCACTGGACATTCATAAAGGCTATTATTTCGCGGTCGAGGCATTTAACGAGACTGGCGTCTCCAAGTTGTCCTCTCCCAAGATGGCCAAATAATCAGATTCTGCCAATGCTGGATGCCGCTGAATGAGAAAATAAAAATGCGCTAACTACCATTAGCGCATTTTTTATTGTCTACGGACGAGGGATCAATAAACTTGGTACTCAGCGGTCCAATTGAAGCTTTGCCCGACAGGTACATTGACCTCAATGAAGTTTTCCGGAGACAGTGAACGGTCATTTGCCCAAATGACTAGCTTGTTTAATGGTTGGTCTACCTGAACATTAATACCTCTGTTTAGTTCACGGTGATGGACGCGAAACTGGTGATCATTAGGGGTATTGCTAAACCCCGTCAGTGGAACGTACAGTCGCTTATCATCGCGGATTGAGTCAAGTATCTTGAGGCTATCATTTTGTAGTTTTACACGTGACTCACTCTTGTGTTTTTCCGGCGTAAAAGGAAAAAATACTTGATATTGTTCATCAACATCTTGGTCATCAATGACAAAAAAGTGGTGATTAAAGACGTTGGTTTCAATCAGTTTCTCACCCGTGTTTTCCAGTAGATGTGACATGGTGAACCCCTGCTCATTCAAACTAATGGTTTTCTGATAACGATAGCTGTAACCATTATCGGCTCGTAGCGTGTGAATGAACTCGACACTGCCTTCCAAAGCGTTAACTTGCCATTCGCCATGGTCAAGAATCTGGTAGGGGTTGGTAAAGTTAAATCGTTTCTCGTCTTCTGGTTTTTCCAGAACACCGATACCGATACGAACAAAAGTATCGGATTCACCATAGCCTAGATTATCGAATATCTGAGCCGGCCCTTTCACGCTGAAGTGCAGTTCCGGATCATGTACAGGCTCAGGGCGCCAGCGACCGAAGTATTCCACACCTTCAAATTTAAGCGAGTGAATTAAGCCTGACCAATCGAAGCGAACGGAGCGGTAAGAACCTGCTTCGGCATCTGGTAGGTAGATCGCCATTTCAACTACATCGTTTGTTAACCGTGCTTCAGGGAAGCTGAAAGCTGAAACGCTAACTAAAGATAAACAGCCACATAGTAACCCGCAGACTTTCATTAAATTTCCTTTATATATGTATTGAAAAAAGGCACTAACCTAGCAGAAAACCGACTAACTTCATGTCAGCCAGTAGGTATCTGCTAGGGAGCTATTCCAATGGCATAAGGCGTCACTAGCCTTTAAGTGAGGCTTGCTCTTGTCCTTATAGGTTAGGGCTGCCCATTGTGTTGTTTTTCATTGTCGGGTGAAGATTAGTTAAAGATCTTCAGTAAACTCAACCGTGTAAGGCGTTTGGAATAGTGCTGGGTATTCTGGCTCTGGGAACTCTTCGAGTAACGCCAGGTATTCGTTGAGCAACTCTTGGAATTTTTCAGGCTCTTCATTTCTTAGGTCACGGCGCTGGGCAACATCGTCATTGAGGTTAAACAGCATGGCTTTGACATCTTCTTTAACCAGCTCGCGATTGGCACGTTTTTCACCTGCTACTTTGTGCTGGTCGTTCCATGTCAGTACCCAATCGCCTTTACGATAAGCAATGTCGTGGAAGAAGCGGAAGAACATAGTCTCATGTGGTCTACTTTCGATTTCGCCGTTTAGGTAAGGGATAAGATCAACCCCGTCCAGCTCAGGGGTATTTTCAACCAAAGGAATATCGCGGGTAATTGTTGGTAAAATATCTAATGCCATAACAGGCTTGGTGTATTGCTTTCCTGCAGGAACGACATCTGGCCAATTGATCACAAATGGCACCCGAATACCGCCTTCGAAGGTGTCGCCTTTAAAGCCTCTTAGATCGGCTGGGTTACCCGCAAGGTTAACGGGTTCTTTACGGCGAACGATAGTTTGGTATCCGTTATCAGATAAGAACACAATGGCGGTGTTATCTCTGATACCTTTCTCTTCCAATGTTTCCATAATGTTGCCTAGACCGTCATCCATGGCTAGCAACATGGCGGCGATAACACGACGATGCCATGTCGCAAACTCCCCATCCATTAGCTCGTCTACGCGCTTGAGGTAGTGATCAGGAGCTTGATAAGGCGCATGTACAGCGTTGTAGGCAAGGTGCAAGAAAAACGGCTTTTCATGGTTTCTCTCGATAAACTCGACTGCCTCTCGGCTGAATTCATCCGTCAGGTAGGTACCATTAGGGTAGTTGACCATTTCTCCATTGCGGTAGATCGGCGATTGGTTATTCTTGCCGTTATAGTGGGTGTTGGCCTTGAAATAGTCGTGACCCCCTCCGAGGAAACCATAGAAATAATCCAAGTTACGATTCCATGGTTTGTGTTCTTCTTCAAAATGACCATAGTGCCACTTACCGATAGTTCCAGTCGTGTAACCAGCTGCTTTGAAGTGGTCTTGCATCATAGGTTGGCTTGTTGGGAAGCCAATTTTTGCATTTCGTGAAAAGTTGCCCCAAATACCGAGTCGGTCTTGATAGCGGCCTGAAATTAAACCAGCACGAGAAGGGCCGCAGACAGATGAGGTGACATAGCCTTGGGTAAAGTGGGTGCCGCCTGCCGCTATTTTATCGAGGTTGGGCGTGAACATATCGTCGGCACCCATAAAGCCAGATTCGTCGTAGCCAAGATCATCGACCAAAACCACAATAAAGTTGGTGTTGTCATTCTCTGCAGGAGATAGGGCTGCAGGCTGCTGAGCAGCAAATGACATACAGGGTAACAGCGCGATACCGAGTGCCGCTTTGGTGAATATTTTCATTAAGGGTATTCTCTTTATTATTGTTGCTGCCAAAAAATAGGGTTTGAATAGAACCACAAATCTTGCCAAGGGTGTTGATTACCCTGCTGTTTTTTCGGTTCCAATATGTCGGTACTCGTTCCCCGTAATCGTAGATAACCGTTTTTATGATCTCGTGGAATATCGATTGTTAGAGCAATAGTGTTGTTTTTCACTTGCCACTGTGACTGATCAATCCGTTGTATGACTTTGGTAGTGCTATTCAAGTTGGGCTCATTGGTGACAGATGGTTCAATGGCGCCAGTAATGATGTCGATGCGGTTTAGCTCTGGCACATCACCATTGGCATTTTTGCCATCGGTGAGGTTGATTTCTAACTCTAGTGATAGTGTTTGCTGGTGCTTATCTATCAGTAGGGTCTCACCGAGTGAAGCAGTGCTTTTACTATCTTTATTGCTCAATTCAACATTAAGACCGCTGATCAGATCGCCAAAGACAATAAAGCTGCGACCGTGACGGAGTCCGTCCATGATGTCGGCTGGCTCGTTGCGGGCATAGACATAGGTTTTGTTGTACTCGCCCGGCCAGAAATCACGGCCATCTATACTGGCATGTTTATGTGAGTCGGCAGAGGAGGTGATCCAGAAGCGCATGCCGTTGCCAAGGATATGATCCCATACCCCGCCAACAACGGCTGTCATTTGGTCGGCACCGCGGAAGGTACCAAATTTAAAGTAGCTTCCACGGTTGCCTCTAGCCGCTTGGTGGCCCGGTGTGCCAACCATACCGATAAATACCTCTGGGTCGGTTTGGTGCCAAGCCATCAGCTTTTCAGGTGTAACTCTTGCCCACTCGTTAATACCTGTTGCCTGACGGCTGGGGTGATTCTTGATGATGATGGGCTTTTCATCTTGGCTTGCGAGGTATGTAATACCTTTTTGCATGTGCTCAACATTATTGCGGTTACGAGTTTCGTTACGGTATTCCCTGATCGAGAAGTCACGCTGGAATTTGACTAGCACATCGCGCTCGTTAGCATTTATGGGCATCATGACGGTTGCGTGCTCACCAGCCGGTACGTCCAGCTCGATACCGAAATACTGATGGACTTCCGGCACTGATTCTCGTGCTGCCAGTAATTCGGGGTAGGCATGTTGTTCGAGTAATTTGGAATGCTCTGGACCACCATGATCGGTATTTACTAACCAACTAAGACCGTACATCTTGGCGGCTTGCGCATTATCGAGATAGCTATGTAGGCTGTCACCACCTTTGATAGGGGACCAAGGCGTCGTGGATTTGTCCCACTTTACACTCCAGTGGGTATGGGCGTGGTGCTCTCCGGCAAGCCATTGTCTTTCTTGAGCTGCAGCTTGCGAGGCCATAAAGCTTAGTGTCAGGATCGTTACTAATGTTATTAATCGAGGTTTCACTTTGACGGCCTTTAATAATAATTATTTCGCTGGTGGGATTGCAGGTAAAATGTATTCAGGTACAAATTGCAGAGGTACACGTCTTTGTTGACCGGTATTACTGCTAGTGACGGCGACGATAAGATCCAATTCAGGATTCACGAAAATAAACTGGCCACGGGCACCTCTTGCCGAAATGGTTTTTAGTTCTTTACCATCTAAACGGAAGTTTTGAGTCCACCAGAAATAGCCATAGTTACCGTTTTGCGTCTTAGGTGTTGTTGCGGTATGTAGCCACTCTTTTGTAAGTAACCGCTCACTATTGAACTGCCCTTTGCCTAACACGAGCTGGCCGAATTTAAGCATGTCTCTTGATGTCATGTGGAGCCCTGAACTGGCTTTGGTCAGGCCACAGGCAGATGTTTCCCAATAGGCATTGGTTATTAACATTGGCTTGAAAAAATACTCGTCGGTAAAAGCCGCAAGGTCTTTGCCTGTCGTGTTGTACAGGACATGGTTGAGGATGTCGGTATCCGCACCTTGGTATTTAAAATGTTTTCCCGGTTCGACATTGTCAGATAACGTGAGGTATAACTCTGCATGATTATTAACAGTGATCGGCGAGTGGTCAGCAGTATGGTTGGGAATAGAAATACCCGATTGCATGCTGAGTAAGTCATGCAAGGTGATAGATTTGCTGCCAGTAGCGAGCTTCTCTTTATCGATCTTAGAAAGGTATTTGATCGCGGGGTCGTTGACGCTATCTATGTATCCGAGCTCAATAGCTTTACCAATGGCATTGGATAGCATGTTTTTGGTGATAGAAAACATGAAATGCGGTTTGTCTATCGCGCCATCATTCCAGTAATCTTCTGAAATTAATTTTCCTTGGTGATGAATCAATAAGCTATTTATTTGGCCAAAATCACCGGCTGTTATTTTCTGCCGCAGCTGTTCAATAGTATCGAAGTTGAGCGTAGTATCGTGAATGTTGGCTGTGATAAGGCCATCATCGCGTTGCTCTGGTGCCTTATAATTTGGTGACTTATAAACCGTACTCTTCTGTTCAATTCGGCTCGATGACACTTCTGATTTTACTGCCGTAATATGGTTAAGGGTGACTTGTTCGTCACTGAGTCCATCTTGTGCGCCTGCGGGTAATGCCATCGCAAAGATGACTGCTGCGCATACTTTTAGTTCGTGAGTGCTTAACACATGCTTCACGTTCGGCAACTTAAGGCATTTCATTGATGGCTTCCTGCGTCACGGTTTGATGTTTTGCATTCGGGCTAAATAAAGCCTTGATATCCTCTAAGGCCGCGTACAAGCACGGTAGAAGTACTAGCGTGATGAAAGTCGCGAAGAGGATGCCAAAGCCGAGAGAGATGGCCATTGGGATCATCAATTGAGCTTGATTAGAGGTTTCCAATATCATTGGCGCAAGGCCACCAAATGTTGTTAGGGTCGTGAGGATGATAGGGCGGAAACGGCGTGTACTACCCGCGATGATAGCGTCTATCAACGCGACTCCCCTTTCTCTATTACGGTTAACTTCTGTTACCAGTATTAAGCTGTCATTAATTACCACCCCACTTAAAGCCAGCGTTCCCAATAGACTGACAACGCTTAAGGTGTAGTTGAGCATGGCGTGGCCAATAACCGCACCAATTAGGCCAAATGGAATGATGACCATAATGATCAGCGGCTGGGTATAGCTGCGAAAAGGAATGGCGAGTAAGCAATACAGGGCGAGCATGACCAACGCCCCATTAGTTGCAAGGCTACTTAAACTTTCCTTTTGTTCGGCTTGATCACCTAAGAAGCCAATGCCGAGGCCTGGGTATTGCTGCTTTAGGTTAGGGAAAACATCACTGGCTAACGTTTGTGATAGTGCCATCGCTTCTGATGATGGCGTAATATCGGCACCAACGGTTACTCGACGGCGACCTTCACGGCGTTGAATGGTTGATGCCGAATATTCACGTTCAACACTGGCTATTTGTGAGAGGGGCAAGTAGCGGTCACCGACTTTTATCGGGAGTTGTTCAAGGTGGTAGACACTGGAACGTTGCCAGTCGGGAAGTTGAACTTTCACATCAACTTCATCGCTGCCGCGTTGTTGGCGCATTGCTCGCACCCCATTAAAGGCATGGCGCACCTGACGGATAAGGTCTTGTTCATTTAATCCCATGCTCTTGCCTTCAGGCAGCAGCGACAGGCGGATCTGTTGGCTGCCTGACATGAAGCTATTTTCGATATCAACGACACCGTTATAACCGGACAAGATCTCACTAAGATCTTCACTCGCCATCTGCAATTGTTGGGTGTCTCTGTGGGTTAGTTCAACGGTGACACCGGCTACGTCTGCACCGGGGCCGTTGCCGGTCGCCGAAAAGCGCACAGCATTTGCAGTCGGTATATCTCCGGTTTCTTGTCGCCAAGCCATGGAAACTTGACGTGTTGGAATATCACGAATTTCTGATGGTTGTAGAAATATCCGTGAAATAATAATGAATTCGCCGTCACGGCTACGAATATGTGTCGATACGCCTGTAGCGAGGTCATCACCGCCATTATTATCGATAACATTCATTGCGGCTTGTTCGAGTTTGTATCTGACTTCTGTTGCTTCTTCATAGGAGGTGCCAACAGGCATGAATGCACGCGCAAGTGAAAACTCGGCTTCGACCCGTGGCATCGTGGTAAAGCCAAGGTGACCACCAGAAATGTACCCGATAGAAATCAGTAACATAACGACACCGCTACTGATTACGAGGTAGCGCTGAGCGAGTAACCGTTTTAAGGCCGGGGTGTACGCGCGGGTGATAAACCATTGCAACCCTTTATCAACATAACCTTGAAGGAAAACAAATGGCTTTGTCCATGTCGGTTGCTGGTGGCTGTTAATGTGTGCCAAGTGGGTAGGAAGGATAAACAGTGCTTCTACCCAAGAAATGATAAAGACACAGGCAACAACCAGTGGAATTACTTGGAACATCATGCCGAGTGTTCCCGGTAGAAACCAGATAGGGATAAACGCGACAATGTTGGTTAGAATGCTGAAGGTCAACGGTGTTGCAATGTCTTTTGCCCCTTCAATAGCCGCTTTGGCAAAGGGTATGCCTTGGCTTATTTTTTCATGGATGTTTTCTCCTGCAATAATGGCGTCATCTACCACAATCCCTAGCGCGATAATAAACGCGAACATGGAGATCATATTGATGGAAACATCCATGGCGGGTAAGAAAAGCAGGGAGCCAAGAAATGAGGTCGGAATACCGACGGTGACCCAAAAAGCGAGTCGGACATCAAGAAATAATGCCAGGACAAAAAGTACCAGTAATAAGCCGGAAAATGCATTTTTTAACAACAAATGCATACGTTGTTGAAAAATCACGGCGTCATCACTGACCACACTCAATGTCATACCCGGTTGTAATGCGTTTTCTAGCTCAGGAAAACGGTCATAAACAGCCTCTGAAATTGAGACAGGGGTTTGATCTCCAATGCGGTAAATTCGAATGCTAGCCGATGGTAAGCCGTTATAAAATGAGCTGTTATTTTTGTTCGCAAAGCCATCACGAATATCAGCAATATCCTCAAGGTAAACACGCCCCCCCTGCGGTGTTTGCATCACGACAATGTCGTTAAATTCTTTCGCCCACCCTCGGCGCTCATCAAGCTGTAATAAGATATCTCCGCCACTTGACTCTATTCGTCCACCCGACTGGGTGACAGCATGATTGCTGATACTACGGGCGACTTGATCTAACGTTAGGTTATAGCGTTCAAGGGTTTGCGTATCGACTTGAATTTGGACTTCATATTTAGAGAAGCCGTTAACTTCGACCTGCGTTAAATCGGAAGAGCGTAGTAGGATATTTTGCAGCTCGGTACTCGTCTCTCGCAGGGCGATAGGGTCGGTGTCACCATAAAGTACCAGCTCCATCGACTCTTCGCGGGTTTCACTGCGCAAGACCCTGGGTTTTTCTGCGCCAGCTGGCAACTGTGCTGTATTGACTGCATTTTCTATTTCACGCTTGACTCGTTCAACATCTACATTATTGATGAGCTCTGCTGTGATATTGGTCCCCGCAGAGTTCGCCCAAGAGTGGATTTCTTTTATGCCTTCAATGCCACTGATAGCATTTTCTATCGGAAGGGTGATTCCCTGTTCCATTTCTACCGGCGTCGAACCTGGGTAGTAAACCCATATCCGGATAGAGTTATGTTGCATGTTCGGTTGAACTTCTTTTTTTATTTGCCAACCCATAAGTAAACCACCAATGATGAAGAACATCATCAACAGGTTTGGAGTGACCCGATTATGGGTCATCCACGCGATAGCGCCGCGAGACTGTTCCCTTAACGATGTTTTATCAAGAGACTGCGTCATGAGCGTTTCTCCTCTATTGAAGTTATGGCTTCTGGAGTTGGCTCGGGGGAGTTATCTACGGTTGTTAGTTGCTCATTGGGGGAGCGAAGCTTTAAAGCGATGCCTTCAATTGCACCGATCAAAGGTGAAGTAACGACGCGATCACCTGGATTTAAGCCATCGGTAATCAGTACCGTTTTCTGACCTCTATGGGCAATCAACACATCTCTTGCTTCTAGCTTGTTTTGATCGTCCATAATCCAAACAAACTGATCTTTTTGAAGGTAGCGACGAGGCAATTTAACCGCGTCATCAATTGGCTTGGCACTAAATTCGGCTTGAAGAAATGCATTCAGCAGAACGGCTGGTTTCCCATAGTTCTCTGGCTTTTGCGCGAGTGGGTCATCTATTTTGATCAGCACTGAAGCGGTTTTTATTCGCTTATCGAGCTCTGGTAGTAGGCTAGTAACACAGCCTTTACGGTATTGTTTCGCACCCCACTCATTTGGGTTACGTATGATTACTTGCGAGCCAAAGCAATCGTCTTGATTGCTATAGAGGTGGCGCTCTGCTGATGGAATCGTTAGCCATTGTAACTGCTGGGCGGGCATACTTGCTTTTAGCCAAAAGGTGTCTGTAGCGACAATGTCCATCAGCACTGTATTATCACGTACTTGGCTGCCTTCAGCGGTATCTATATTAATAATTTGGCCATCGAACGGAGCGGTTATCTGAGTCCGATCGTAGTTGATAATTGCTTTTTCTAACGATGCTTGACTACGTGCAATATCTGCTTCAATTTGTGCCAATTGAGGGTGACGCAATACTAAAGCAAGATCTTCTTCTGAGAGATCTTGCCCAGACAATTGGTATTCCATTTCAGCAGCTCTTCGACGCCCCACTTCAACATCGTATAGAGCTTGCTGCCTATCAAGCGCCGCTTCTGCTTCTTTAACGGCTAAGTAGTAGTCTCGCTTGTCGAGGGTGACTAAGGTTTCACCTTGTCGCACAAAGCCACCGGGGATCAAATGGTGAGGAAGTTCAGTAATTGTGCCGCGCAATTGGGAGCGAAGGTTAACACTTCGCTTTGCCATGACATCTCCCTGCGCAACAATTGTTGGGGCCTCATTGCTGTATTCAACGTTATAGACATCCACGAGTCGAGCGGGTGGTGTGCCTGCTGGACGATGATGCTTAGGTTTTCCTTCCATTAACGCGTTAGTCGTATAGATACCTGCGGCAAGTATGGTGCAAGGTAGTAAGACTTTTAGCGTCTTAGCAAGGTAGTACATAGGTGTTGCGACCTTGTCTGTCATGGTCAGGATTCCGTTCTATGTTGAAGTTCAATGGTGCCGTCTTCAGAATGCGAAACAAGATGGCCGCCTAATGATTGATAGGTGGCGATGCGGCGTAAAAAGAGTTGGCGTTGCGCGCTGAGAGTACGTTGCTGGAGAGTAAATAATTTCTCTTGGGCATTTAAAACATCTAAATACCCTTGCATGCCTCTGCTGTATCGAATTGATTCGACTTCAAGGATACTTTCTGCTTGCTGAGTTTGACGTTGTAAAGAGTCGAGCTGTTCTTGCTGGCTCAACTCTTCAAGCAGGTTAGTATCAACTTCTTCAAGAGCGGTTAGTACACCTTGGGTATAGTTGTAAAAGGCGATTTCAGCGGATGCTTCCGCCGCTTCTTGCTCCGAGGCTAACTTGCCAGCATTAAATAATGGAATGTTTAGCTGAGCACCAAGATCAAGTCGCCACAATTCAAAGGCATTTGACCAGTCATCGGATGATACGCCCGTGTTGATTGAAAAGTTCGGTAACCGAGCGGCTGCGGCGGCTGATACATCTTGTTGGCTAGCTTCATATTGATACCAAAGGCCACGTACATCGGGTCGCCGTTCCAGTAAAGCGGTTGGAATCCCAGAATTTGGTAAGGCCGGAAAGTCAGGAAATGCTGCGTACTGCCAGTCAATTGTCGCTGTCGGTGAGCGGCCCAGCAGTACATTCATTTGCTTTTCTAAGATCAATAAACGTTTTTGAGCCTGTTTCTCTTGTGCCTGTAAGCTCTCTAGCAGCTGTTCTTGTCGCCATAAGGCGCTAATACTGCCTTGGCCAGTACGGTAACGGTGGCCAGTAATTTCAGCAATGACTTTGGTATTGCTTATTTGATGATTAAGAATGGTTAAAGATTGGTGCTGTTCTGTAAGTTGATACCAACGGCGAGCAATATCACCAGCGAGGCTTTGAGCTGCAGTCTGTAGCTGTTCGGCATTAGCAAGGTAGTTGAAATAAGCGGCAGTCGCGTTAGCGTGATTTTTACCCCATAGGTCGACTTCCCAACTTGCGTTTAACTTAATGCTTTGCGTGTCATTTTGGGTAATATCGCCGCCTAGATTGTTTCTTCCTCGTCGAAAATCACTCTCTATTGTGCCTCTTACATCAGGGTAGCGAGAAGCATCCCTAACGTCGGCGATAGCGGCTGCCCGTTGCACTCGTGCGACACTTGATTTTAGCGAAAAGTTGGACACTAAAGCTGTATTCACTAATTGTGTTAGCTGAGGGTCGTTAAAGTCGGTCCACCAAAAGGTATCTGTTTGAGCATTGCCTGAAATACTAAATGAATCCGAAATCGTGGTGGTGATATCAATGTGCTCTTTGGGTGTTTGAGTACACCCAGATATGAGCACGCTAATAGCTATAGCGCGTATAAAAATAGCTGTCCGACTTTTTGAAGGCATGAGTAAGCATCCACAAATCACAAAGGTGGTTATAGCAACCTAAATAAATATCTGTTCATCTATTCTGACTGGAATCGACAGTGGCGGCGTGATTGTTTTTAATAACAAAAGGTTACCGCGATTTGTTTTGTGGTGTAATCGATTTATTCAGCGCAATTAATGATCGTATACTTATCCAGATTGGAATTATTAATAAAAGTAAATATGCACACATGCCCTCGCATTGATTGAAAATAAGAGGGCGGGTTAAAGGGTGAACTATTTATTTTGAGCGGTTAAAAGCTTCGACGCTAATACGTTCGCCTTGATTGTAATTAATATTCCGGTTGGTCGGTTTATCACTGAGTTTATTAATAGGAAGTGTTGATTCCCATGCGTCAAACTTGTTCTTCAGTGCTTGTGCAATTTCAGGCTCGTCGTCCACAAGATCAATCCACTCCCCAGGATCGTTAATCATATTGAATAATCGAATTGTCCGAGGGCCATTATCGTCATTGACTGTCAGTTTCCAATCACCATCGCGAATGGCGTAATCATTATCCCGGCGCCAGTAAAGTGTGTCATGTGGTTGGCCGTCTTGTTCATCTAATAAGTAAGGGAAAAGATCAACGCCATCAAAAGGCACAGCCCCTGTTTCAGTGATACCAAATCGTGCCGCTATGGTGGGAAAAACATCAAGGGAGCTGACCATGTGCTCATACTTTTTACCGCTAGGTAACCCAGCAGGGTAGTGCATGATGAAGGGAACGCGGATCCCGCCTTCATAGCTGTCCCCTTTAAAGCCATTGAATGGACCTGGGCTGGACATCGTTGTTTCACCACGTTTCTTTTTACGTGGCTGATCAAATCCCTGTCCTGACGGTGTACCGTTATCACTCATGAAAAATACAAGCGTGTCATTATCAAGGTTGTGCTCTTTTAAGGTATCCATAATGGCGCCGACGCCATCGTCAAGGACTAAAGACTGTGCGGCAAAGAAGCGTCTTTCTTCATGATGAACCTCAAGGTGATCTAAGCGCTCAATATAGCCGTCTGGCACTTGCCATGGGTGATGAACGGCAAAGTGGGCGACATGAAGAAAGAATGGCTTGTCGGCATTCTTTTCAATGAATGTGACGGCTTCATCGGTAAATAACTCGGTTAAGTAACCGTTGCCTTCTTGAATTGGAGGCTCTGTGTTTGTATTTCGATAAAGTGGAGAAAGCCAAGGTTTCCCCCCTTCTTTCTCATCGGAATACATGTAGTTATGAGAGCCGCCATGAAAGCCATAAAAGAAATCAGCGCCGCGCTCATTAGGCCGGCCTGTTGGTTCGCCCATATGCCATTTACCCACAACGCCAGTAACATAACCAAGATCTTGCATCATTTCCATCATCAGCGGCTGACTGCGAGGCACGTGGTTCTGTTCAAAGTTGCCATAAACGCCAAAGCGTTGTTGGTACACACCTGTTAACAGCCCCGCACGCGATGGCCCACAAACTGATGCACTGACATAGGCTTGCGGGAAGTGGACGCCGCTAGCGGCTAAGGCATCGATGTTTGGGGTATGAATATCTTGAAACCCATGATAACCAACATCACCCCAGCCTTGATCATCTGTATAAATAACAATGACATTTGGCTGGTCTTGAAGGTTATCTCGGGTGGGCTGGCTTTCGCTTGCCGCCACACTACTGTTTACATAGAGCAACCCTGTTATCGTTAGTGCTAATACAGATTTATTTGGCTTTTTCAATATCATCTTATTATCTCGATGTGCTAGGAATTACTCTGCGTAAACAGGTATATAAGCGTGATTAGCTCTGACAGCAGCGCTTAAGTTTTTTACCGCTACCACAAGGGCAAGGGGAGTTTCGTCCACCACTGAACGTGTTCGTTGAAAGCTTTTGTTGCAGGTCGAGATAAATAATATCTGAAGCTGGTCGACCACGAGCTAACAAATCTCGCATGGTTTTCATTTTTGATTCTGTGTGTTTAAAGAACGCTTCTAGGCCGGTACAGAAATAGTTATGGCCAGGCTGCCCTGATTTTGAACGTGCAAAACGGTGTTTAGGACACCCGCCATGGCAGGCAGAACGGTATTCGCAGCGACGGCATTGTAGGGTCAGCGTATCTTTTTTGTCTTGACCAAATTTGACCGCAATGTCGAGCTGGTTCATATCACGGATTGTGTCGGTGTGAATATTTCCTAGCTTGTGCTCTGGATAAACGAAATGGTCGCAGTTATACATGTCGCCATTCGATTCAAGAATGAAAGCATGGCCACAGGTTTCAGATTGAACGCAAATGCCAGAAGGTTGGTTACACCATGTCGCTAAGGTTGAATCAAACGTATTAACGAAAATACGTCCGACATCTTTTTTCACCCAGCGGTCGAAAACACTATTTAGGAATTGACCATAAGCGAGTGACGGCACTGACCATTCAGTGACATCTGCTTCTTCTTGGTAATCGGGACTAACTAAATACAAGCCCTCTTCCGTTACCTGCTTGGCTGAACGCTCAACAATAGGGATAAATTGCAGGAAGGTAGAGCCAATACCGGTTAAAAAGTCATAGACTTCATCAGGGTACTTGACGTTTTCACTGTTTAGCACGGTGAGTGTATTAAAGTCGACGCCATGCTTTTTCATTTTGTTGATGGCAGCCATTACCTTTTCATGGCTGGCTTTTCCGGCACGGGTTACGCGGAAGTGATCGTGTAAGCGTGCAGGACCATCAATCGAAACACCAATTAAGAAATTATGTGTTTTGAAAAATTCACACCATTCATCGTCTATCAATAAACCGTTAGTTTGAAAGGCATTAGTGATACGGTGATGTTTCTTGTATTTTTGCTGTAGTTCAACAGCCTTACGGAAGAAATCGAGCCCCATTAAGGTAGGTTCGCCGCCTTGCCATGAAAACTCAATATTTTCAGTATCATGTGAGTCAATGTACTGCTTAACGTAAAGCTCAAGGGTTTCATCAGACATTTGCCAGCGGCTTTTACGCTCGGGGTAGAGGTTTTCTTTCTCAAGATAAAAGCAGTAGGTGCAGTCAAGGTTGCATACTGAACTGCTAGGCTTCGCCATGACGTGACTTTGTTTATACGTAGACATTGATTACCTTTTGGGCGTTATTGCATAGGCTATTACACAGAACTGTTTGTATTTCTAGCATCCTTGACTGTGTTTATTGTTCTGGTGCTGTAACCTATAACGGTTTTGATAAGTTATTAAATATTAAGCACTCATATGAGTGGCTTTAGTGCTTAATGTGTTTACGACTTTCACGACGAATAACGTATTAAGGCGTAAGAAATATGGGTGAACGTAATACTTTTTTTAATGTTCAGTATAAACGTTTCGCTTAGTAGGTAGGTTACAGGAAACCCCGTAGTGCCTCAATTTTTGATTGGTTTGTCGTGGTTGGAATGTGAGCTATATCTACATTAATATCGATGTAGTAGAAACGATGAAAAAGACAGCGCCGAAGCGCTGTCTATGTATTTGTCGATTACAGTTACAGTATGCGTACTATAGGCTGTTTAGGTTTCGCCAGTTAGTTTCGACTGGGAACATATTTTTGTTCCATCCCCATTTAGCATCTTCGTTTTCAGCATCCCACGCGTTCCAAGCGTCTTGCAGGCGCTTAACTTGCTCTGGGTGTTCTTTCGCTAAATCTTTAGATTCAGATATATCATTGCTGATATTAAATAGCTGAACGCGAGGGCGTTTGTTACGGATATTCGGCATTACCAATTTCCAATCTTGGTCACGAACCGCGCCTGCTGTGCTGGTATTCCAGAATAGGAAACGGTTCTCAAGCTTTTCTTCTTCGCCTTTGAGCAATGGCAGAATATCGACACCGTCAAGTTGCCACTCAGCTTGTACTTCCATGTTGGTTGCCGCAGCAAATGTTGGCACTAAATCGAGTGAAATGATTGGGTCATCAATAGTTTGTCCTGCTGGAATCGTACCTGGCCAAGAAATAGCAAACGGTATGCGCATTCCACCATCCCATAATGTGCCTTTTTCAGCACGAAGTGGGTGGTTGTACGAATAGTTACCTTCGTATTTGCCGCCGTTGTCTGAAAGGAAGACAACAATGGTATTTTCTGTTAGATCATTTTCTTCAAGCGAATCAAGAATTCGCCCGATGTTCTTATCCAAATTGTAGTTCATTGCAACAAGCTTACGACGCTTCTCGTTTTCAATGTGCTCGAAGCGTTTCAAGTCTTCTTCTGTTGCTTGAAGTGGGCCATGGATACCGTTAAATGGTACATACAAGAAGAACGGGTCTTCTTTATGGCGCTCAATAAAGCTAACTGCTTCAGTGCCAAAGCGGTCTGTTAGGTACTCATCGAAATTATCATCAAGTACGTCATTGCGATAGATCGATGAAAACGGTTTTCTTTTTACGTTTTGTTGGTTGTTCGGGCCGACAAAATAGTTAGCTGCACCATTGTTGAAGCCATAAAACTCATCGAAACCACGGTGATGTGGCCAGTAATGGCGCTGTTTACCATCATGGTGCTTACCAATCATGCCAGTGGTGTAACCCGCTTGCTGGAAGTAATGACCAAAGGTTAATTGGTCATCCGGCATACCTTGAATAATGCCTTCTTCACGTACAAATGGGCCAGTATTATTGTGGTAGCCAAAACGCTGCTGGTAGCGACCTGTGGTTAAACCCGCACGAGATGGGCCACAAACAGGCGCCGTAACATAACCTGCCGTTAAAATAGCACCACTTGCTGCAAGGCGGTCAAGGTTAGGCGTTTCAACATCTTTGCTTTGGTTTTGGAAACCTGCATCGGCGTAGCCCATGTCATCGGCAAACAGGAGCACGACATTGGGTTGGCTAGGGGCTTCTGCATAAGCAACGGCACTGCTTCCAAGCGCTGCTAGCACTGTCATGCTAACGGCTGTTCTTTTTAGTATGTTCTTCATAATGAATATCTACTTTTATTGTAAAGTGTTATTGGGCTGTTGGTTCTTTATAATCAGTTACGGCCACGCCACCCGTTGGCATGTGGGAATATGTTGCGATTCCAGCCCCATTTAGGATCTTGGTTCTGTGCATCCCAACGTTCAAACTCTGCTAAAAGACGTTTAACTTGTTCTGGGTGTTTGTCGGCGAGATCGTTTGACTCACTGATATCTTTTGAAATGTTATACAGCTCAGGCTTTGGATTTTTAACCAGCGTGTTATGGATCACAAGCTTCCAATCGTTGTCACGAATTGCACTCTTGTTGATGGTATGCCAGTAAAGGAAGCGCTCATCAATCTCTTTTACTTCACCCGTTAGGAGAGGCAGTAGGTTTTCGCCTTCCAGCTGCCATTCGTCTTGCACTTCAACACCCGCCATTGCAAGAGTTGTCGGTAAGATATCGAGTGAAATCATTGGTGTGTCAATGACTTGATCGGCTGGAACAGTGCCACGCCATGTTATTGTGGTTGGAACTCTTATCCCACCTTCCCAGTAGGTATTTTTATAGCCATTTAATGGCGTATTGAATGACCCGTTACCGTTTGGTTTTCCGCCATTATCAGACATGAAGATGATCATGGTGTTTTCCATGAGATCATGCTCTTCAAGCTTATCAACCATGCGACCTATATTAAGATCCATGTTGTACGTCATCGCGACCATTTTACGGCGCAGCTCATCATCGATATGGGCAAACTTTTCAAGGTCGGATTCTTTGGCTTGCATTGGACCGTGCGATGCATTGAACGGTACATACAAGAAGAAAGGTTCATCTTTATGGCGCTCGATAAAGTTAACAGCTTCGTTACCAAAAATATCGGTTAGGTAGCCATCAAAATCGTCAACTAATTCATCGTTGCGGTGAATAGAAGAGTAGGCTTTCTCTTCGGCATTCTGGTTGTTAAAGCCACTGACAAAATAGTCTGCCGCACCATTATTGAAACCGTAGAACTCATCCCAGCCACGGTTATGTGGCCAGTATTTTTTATCGTCGCCGTCATGAGACTTGCCGATAAATCCTGTTACATAGCCAGCGTCTTGGAAGTAGTTACCAATGGTTTTAGCGCTTAGGTCTAAACCTTGTTCGATGCCTGGTTCACTGACAAATGGCGCGGTATTATCGTGGTAGCCATAGCGTTGTTGATAGCGACCAGTTAGTAGGCCTGCGCGCGACGGGCCACAAACAGAGGCGGTAACATAGCCAGCTGAAAAGATGGCACCTTCAGCAGCGACTTTGTCCATGTACGGCGTAACAATATCTTGGCTTTGGTTTTGAAAGCCCATATCGGCGTAGCCAATATCATCAACAAAAATGAATAGAACGTTAGGTTGTTGCTGAATCGGTTCTACTGATGTATCGGCAAGTGCTGGGCCGCTAATAGCGGTAGCCAGTGCCAGCGTGAGCCCATGCTTTTTAAACGCAGATTTCATTATATTCAGTCCTAAAATAGAATGAGAAAACGGCCATTTAGAATGGCCGTTGGAAAGGGAGAATCAGTGTTTATTTAGCGTCTGGATTCATCACAATCTTTATATCCGCAAGGCTATATATAAGCCCTGATAGATTTGAAAAGTCTGCCTCTCCGTCTGTATTGGTTTGCTCAATATGGGTAACCAATTTTTCTACATATTGCAATGCATTAAGTGAAACTGTTTCAGCACCACTATTAACGTTTGTTTTGGTGAACAGATCGCGTAAAGGAATACTAATATGGTGAACTTCTGTCTGTTCGGCTCCTGCCTGTGTCAGGTTGTAAGACACAGTTTCAGAGTTTCCGTACCCGCCAGCTGGAAGGCCTGGTGTTGGCTCACCATCTGTATTAACGGCAGGAGATTCCAGTGATAGTACAAGCTTTAGATCACCAGTTGGGACTGTAGCTGTGCCTGGAATAAAGAATGCCATCTGTAGTTCGCCTTTATCTAAATAATGGCTCATATCAAGGCGTGGTTGATCCATATTACCGAGTTCGCCATCAATGATAAACGTCAGCGTACTGCGTCGATTAGGATCAAATTTATCATCGTATGAAATACCGCGGAATCGTATTGCTCCCTCGTGAGTACCACCATGCTCCCAGCTTCCTGGGTTTGATTGCATTGACGAGCCTCGCATTACGCGGAATTCCTCGGTCTTTCCTTGAGCTTCCCATTCTCCATTAACACGAGTTTCTATGTTGAGAACTGTAACATCGTCAGTCAATATTTCGCTGTTGTTATTATTCAAACAACCTTGAACATTGTTTGTGCCGACCACTTCAGGTACTGAATTAGACGCTAGGCGAGCTTGACTGAATTCATACTCAATCGCCCCTTCGCTTTCGATGCCCATAGCAAAATCAACACCACCTAGATCTAGCCCTTGGTCAACAAAACAGCTCAGTGGTACGCGGATCCATTGTGCAGTCCCCGTTTCAGTTACAGCGGCAGCTGCCATTGCACTTGTGATATCAATACTATGGGTATTATTACCATTACCCATGGTTAGCATAACTTTGTTGCGTTCTTCGCCTTCACCGATATCGTAATGTTTTGTCTGAACGTAGAATTGAACTGTACCGCCTTGGCCGTCGACACTGTTGTTGGCCGCAGTAATGTCATATTCTTTATTAGCTTTGAATACAAGCGAAGCTTTATCTTCACTGACTTTTACTGTTAGTGGTTCTATACTCTGGAAATTACCTGTTACTTGGATATTTTCAAGAGAAGCATTTTCTTGGCCATCAACATCACCTTCCATATCGTGCTTATCAACAGCCGCCATAATATAAGGGCTGGTGTGTACTTTTGGGTCATTATGGTAGAGCGGTACCTGAGCCGTTAACTTTGAACCTGTCGCACCGCCATGACCGTCACCGCTGTAATCGTAGTCATCACTTAAACAACCGGTAAGGGCTACGGTTGAAGCCATCATTAAAGCTAAAGTGGATTTTTTAAAAGTCATTGTAGGGAGCCTTATAAAATTTTTGTTAGAATTTGAAATTAGCTTTTAGATGCATTGAAACGGCGTAGATCTTCACGACTCACAATCGTTCGTAGGTTCTGTTGGTATGCGCGAAAGTGTGGTTTTCTTGCTTCTTTAAAACCGTCAGTGCCACGACCGTGCTCTTGAATAAGCTGTGCGTTTACTTTTGCCATGTCTGCTTTGTACTGCTTGATTTTGTCTGCATCATCTTGAGACAACGTTAAGAAAACTTGCAGTTCGTGAACTTCAGAAGAGATGCGTTTTTGATCTCTATAAGATAAGTCATCAAATGCGATTGCTTGGCTAGACATCATTAGTAATAAAGCAGTAGAACAAGTAACGATTGTTTTCTTCATGGCGTAAGTCTCCGAGACTATCTTGTCATATAAACGTTTCAATACAGCGATGGGTGAAACATACCGAAGTTGGTTAAACGGTTCAATAATATGAAGCACAAGAATAAGGAATATGGCCGTATTTTCCTTGAATATGTGATGTAACTCTTATTCGCACACCGCTTTAAATAAATATTGAGTTAATTATAAATAGAACTTTTATCGCTAAAGCATATATGTGCCCATCTGCATTATAAATATAGGGAATAAAAACGTTATGCGTATAAGTCATTGATTTTAAATGACCTGGATATATTATCGGTAAAGTTTTAATGTGACGTGACTCATATTGTCAGAAATTATATTGATTGCTGTTATATAAACTTTGTATGTTTTTTTCTGTAAAATCAGTACTTTATTTATCAAATGTGATTTATTGACATAGATTGACATTCATGTCGAAACGTTTATCTTACACTCATTCATTTGGAGTCAAGCGCATAAGAGATTTACTTTTATGTTTAAAATACAAATAACGTATGACACCAAATTCAAAATCATAAATAACTTTAATTTACCGATACGTGAGCAGGGTTAAAATGAAGAAGACATTGGTTTTAAGCATAGGGACATTGTTGCTTTCTAGTGGAGCTATAGCGTCACAAGTCGATTCAAGTTCATATCAGATAGATATGGATGGGGATATAGATACAATTCAAGTTCGATCTGGTGAAAGTTCAAGTGCTAGCCAACGTCGTACAAACTTCTTTACTGGTTTGGTATATAACGAAGCGGTATTTGACCGTGCGCCAAAACGCTCATCGTATCGTTTTGTTTATTTAGATGGCTCAACTCGAATAAATGAAAACTTTCGATTCCGTCATGTATTGTCGGAGTCTTGGGTAAAAGAAGACAAAAGAGATAAAACAAAAGACGGTCGTGTAAGCTTTACGCTTGCACCACGTTATGAGCAGTGGGTAAACCCAAATGTTAGCTGGTTTGCTGAACCTGTCTATATTCGCCAGGCTGAAGCTCAAGGTACAGCGACGCAAGAACTAAAATTGAAACCCGGTGTACAGTTTACATTTGGCCAGCATTTTATTTCGACCACGGGTGACTATCAATTTAAGTGGCGTGAACGTTACGACCGTAGTGTTCATAGAGATAGCAAAAACTGGCAAGGTTACTCAGCTGATGTGAACTATGTTTACCGCTACAGCCCACAAGTCAACTTCGGTGCGAGTGCTTCGTATAACGGTACAACGGATCATAGTGATTATGAGACTCGCCGTAAAAGTTATAATGTAAAACCATTCGTTCGCTTTAAGCATTTTTACGATATCACGACTGAAATGAGTACTGTAATCGGTCATGAAGAAAGTGGTCAACATTGGAACGGATATGATTATGTTAAATTTAACATTAATAACAACAAACGTATAAATTCTAACTTACGTATGGTTGCTAACTTCCAGTATGGTGATAATAAACGCCACTCACCAGCGGGTGTCACTGACTACAGTGGCGGTGATAAGCAAGAAATGCAGGTTCGTGTTGGATTTAATATTACCTTGTAAGTAAGTGTAAAAATAAAAAGGGGTTAAAGCCCCTTTTTATTTATGGTTAATATAATTTCATCTTTATAAATACAACTTTATATTGAGCTTGATGTTTTCACCCAACTAAATGTTCTTTTTAATAAACATCTTACATATAGCCTGAAATATAACGTTACTTTTTTGATCGTATAAGGTTAAGGAATAAGCTGTATTTATAGCGTGGAATATTACAAACGCAATTTAGTTGTCAAAAGTATTTCATTTTATGTATAAAGAAGTTTTACATTTATACTGTTGCTTTCAAAATAATGGGCACAGTTACACTGTCTGCTTTCGGTCTCAAATAACCAATATTTTTTTTGTATTACGCTTGCGCATCCTTCTTTCGTACTAACTTCACAAAAAATGACGCGTAATTTGAATGTGCTAGTTGAAACGTTTATATTGATTTTCTCGTAGTCAATACGCCACACATTTTAGCCGTTTTCTTTCGTTTTTCTCTTAGCTGATTTTTTGGTTTGACCATTTTTATTCACATAATTAATTGATATAACACAATAAATAGGTTTACCTCTAATTATGAATTTTCAATACTCTACCTTAGTCAAAGGACTTGGCGTGTTGTTAGCAACAAACACGGCCATGGCTCAATCAGCAGAAGCTGCAACAGAACGAACAGGTCAGTCAGAGCAACCAAACATCGTTTTTATCTTTTCTGATGATCATTCAAATCGAGCGATTAGTGCATATGGTTCAGATCTTGTCCAAACGCCAAATATTGATCGAATTGCTAATGAAGGCGCAATCTTCGAGAACACTTTTGTTGTGAATTCTATCTGCCAGCCGAGTCGTGCATCGATCTTGACGGGTAAGCATTCTCATCAAAATGGTGTTATTGACAATACATCTCGTTGGAACCCCAATCAGCTGATTTACCCGCACCTGTTAGAAGAAGCGGGTTACGACACGGCATTGATTGGTAAGTGGCACATGAAACCAACACCGGTTAATGAGTTTGGTTACTCGTTTGTCTTAAATGGTGCTGGTGGTCAAGGTACTTATTACCAACCAGAATTTATCGATCAGAAAGGCAAGAAAACCGTTTTAAATGGTTACTCAGCTGACTTGATCACCGATCTATCTATTGACTGGATCGATGAACATAAAGACGCGGATAATCCTTTCCTTATTAAGGTTCAGTTTAAGGCGCCACATACACCACGTCGTCCAGCACTTCGCCACCTAACAACGTTTAAAGATCATGTGTTCCCTGAGCCTGCAACCCTGCATGATGATTACACTACTCGTGGTGAACATGCTCAAAAAGCGTGGATGCAAATGTATGGTATGGGAGACGTTGGCATTAATGCTTTCCCACCTGCGGCAACCACGCCAGAACTTGCTAAGATCCGTGAAGAATGGTTAGCAAAAATGACGCCGCGTGAGCGTCGTGTCTTTAATCAATGGATGAATCGCATGTCTAAAGAGCAACGTGACGCATGGCACGAAGCTTATGATGACATTAACGTTGAACATTGGGAGCTGCTTAAGAAACCTGAGTACCAACGTAGTCGTGCTAACCTAACAACAGAGCAAAGAGCAACGCGTTTAAGTCATATGTATCAGCGTTTTATGCGTGACTATGCCGCAACTGTGTTAGGCATTGATGAAAACGTAGGTCGAATTTTAGATTACCTAGAAGAGCAGGGCTTAGCTGAAAATACGATTGTCGTTTACAGTTCAGATCAAAGCTTCTTCATTGGTGAGCATGGTTGGGCAGAAAAGCGTTACATGTATGAAGAAGGCATGAAAATGCCGTTCATGATCCGCTGGCCAGCTCAAATCGAAGCGGGTCAACGTCCAGCGGCAATGATCCAAAATATTGACTTTGGGCCAACATTCCTCGAGTCAGTTGGCTTACCTGTACCAGAAGAGATGCAAGGTATGTCATTTAAAGGCGTACTGGATGGTAAAATAAGCACGAGTGAGTGGCACAAAAAGCGTGAAGCGGTTTATTACCACTACTACATGGAAGGCGGCCACAATGTACCTCGGCACGATGGTGTGAGAACTGAGCGTTACAAGCTAATTGACTTCTATTCTCAGAATAAAGGTGAAGGCTGGTTAGAGTTGTACGATTTAGATGAAGATCCGAACGAAATAAACAACGTGTATGAAAATGCTGATTACACCGACGTTCGAGCCGCTATGCACAAGCGCCTAGAAGAAGCTCGTGCCAAATACGAAGTGCCTGCTGATGTATTTGAAGTACCTTATCCGTACATGCACAGACGTGAACGGAAAGCTCTGGGTTTAATTAAATAGTAATACATCTACCTGCACCTAAATTAGCGAGGGCTTTATGCCCTCGTTCTTTGTTTCTATTGCAAGGTTTCTACACACAATATCTCCCACTATAAACGCAGTGTTTATAAGTGCGATGTATCTAAACGTAAATATCTATTAGTAATAAATAAGAAAAGCACTTTTGCCGTGACCTGAAGCACACAATAAAAAACTGAAGATTGCACCTAGAGTCGAAACGTTTATATTGAGTGCCAAGTGTTACCCATTTTGATGCTTTGGATCTTGTTAACGCATCGGTTTTATTACCTGAGCTTGCAATACATCAGCATCCCTTTTGAAGTTGAAGGAATAGAAATGAAAAAGAAGTTAGCTGCGCTGCTAGTTGGAGCAATGTTACTACCAGGTATGGCATTTGCTGAAACGGTAAAAAATGAAACCGTAATCAGCGAAGCGGTGAAAAGTGATCAAGAGATCATTGATAGCCTATACCGTGGTGGCTATGCCTACTGGCAGCAACTACGTAATGAAAACGGCACTTATGAAGATAAACTGTTTCTAAATGGTGACCGTAGTTATGTTGGCTCTATTGCTAACTCTGGTATGGGTTTAGTTGCTCTAACCATTGGCCATGCAAATGGTTGGGAACCAGAAGCTGAACAACTTGCTTTGCAAACGTTGCGTAAGTTAGCTGGTCAAGATCCTGAGTTTACAGTTCCACAGAACGCGACAAATACTTTTATCCATTTCTACAACACTCAAACGGGTGAAGCCGTTGGTGATGACTGGAGTCCAGTTGATAGTGCGATTATGATGTATGGCGCACTATTTGTTAAAAACTACTTCAGTGAAAACGAAGAAATCGCCAAGCTTGCTGACTTTTTATATCGAAACACCGATTTAACAGATTATATTGCCGATGTAAGAACCGGTCGTATTTATCTAGCTCAACATACCGATGGCACATTTAAGCCACATCGAACCAAAGCATTTAATGAATATATGCTAGTTGCCGGGCTTGCTAACCAGCAAGCTGATGATCTGAAAAATGCTTCTAATGCAGCAAACGCAAAGAAATTTTGGGATATTTGGTATTCAACAACTAAGTTCTTACCTGTAGCTGAATATAATGGTATTCCGGTTCTTTCAGAAGGTAAGACGTGGTTTACGTCGCAATTTAATTTCTTATTCAATAATTACTTAATGCATGACTTTTCTAATAATCCAGAATTTGTTACAGCATTAGAAAATTCAGCCAATGCGGATTATGCATTCTGGCGCGATGTCGATGTTGAAGGTGTTGAATTACAAGAATATGAGTGGGGCAGTGGTGCTGGTTCATGCCCTAATGGTTATTGTGTAGACCGATTCCATTTTAAAGGTGATCGTCAGTTTAACCATAACTTAATGGTTTCACCGCATATTTTAGCTGGCTACATTCCATTTGTTGAACGGGCTAAAGATGATTTAATTGCAACATATCGTGATAACTCTCTAAATGCGAAGCATGAATTAGAGGGCGGTTATGAAATTTTATGGCGTTATAGCCATGACCAACCAGAATGGAAAGCAGAATTTATTGAAGGTGTTGATTTCTCTACATTTTTGTTTGGCTTGGCTGCTATGCCAGAGCATTTAGGAATGGACTTCTTTAATAAATATAATAACTACTTTGAGTAGTTATACGTTTTAGGTTATTCCCGCGTTTAGATGTTTTATTGTTACCTCTCATCACTATTGATGAGAGGTTTTTTTATTTGCGAAATTGCTTTTTATATAATTTTAATAAAAGCAATTTATTATGATGTGATATGTTTCATATGGCATATTTAATTATCTTAAATTTTTATTAATGAGATAACTTAACCTCCATCACATTTTAGATGGATGCAATTGACGAAACTTGTCGAAACGTTTATATTTCAGTTGTGAAAAGGATGGATATTAACTTCACAGCGATTAATTTGTCAGGAGGTCCTGTTATTAATCTGAATAGCTTGTGCWTGGATATAGCATATGAGCATGGTTTTATCGCAAGGCGTTAAAGTTACAAATGGTTTGAAATAATCAAGCTGTTTATTTTTATATTAGGCAAGGACAATATGAATATTAAACGCTCAACCCTTTCTAAAGGGATCGGCTTACTGTTAGCTTCTTCTGCAATGACAAGTGTTGCAGCTGAACAAGAAAGACCAAACATCTTATTTATTTTCTCTGATGACCATGCTAATCAGGCTATCAGTGCTTATAACCCGACACTTGGCCAAACACCAAACATTGACCGAATTGCCAATGAAGGTGCGATTTTTGAGCGTGCCTTTGTAACTAACTCTATTTGTCAGCCAAGTCGTGCATCAGTAATGACGGGTAAGCACTCTCATAAAAATGGCGTGCTTGATAACAGTTCTCGTTGGAATCCAAACCAAGTTATCTTCCCTAAAATTATGGAAGAAGATGGTTATGATACTGCTCTAATTGGTAAGTGGCACATGCACCCAACACCAGTTAATGAGTTTGGATACTCGCTAGTATTGAATGGCGCAGGTGGTCAAGGTACTTATTACAATCCTGAATTTATTGATCAGGAAGGTAAAACCCAAGTGATTGAAGGTTATTCGACAGACCTTATTACTGATATGTCACTAGATTGGCTTGAAGAATCTTGGGAAGAAGATAAGCCTTTCTTATTGAAGGTTCAATATAAAGCGCCTCATACTCCACGTCGTCCACCTGCTCGTCACATGGACACCTTCATGGATCATAACTTCCCGATCCCTGACACTCTGTTTGATGATTACAAAACCCGTGGTGAACATGCTGAAAATGCATGGATGCAACTTTACGGTATGACACCGGTTGGCATTAATGCTTTCCCACCTGCACCGACAACACCTGAAAAAGCGCGTGTTCGTGAAGAGTGGATTAAGAGCATGGATGGTGATCAGCGCTGGCACTTTGATCAGTGGATGAATCGTCTCAATGACGAGCAAAAAGCGGCATTCCATGAAGCATACGATGACGCCAACGTAGAGTACTGGGAAAAGATGAAAGATCCTATGTACAAGCGTCGTTGGGGCGATGTACCTCGAGATCAGAAAGTAGCACGTACAGAGTACATGTATCAGCGTTTCATGCGTGATTACATGGCAACAGTATTAACTATCGACGAGAACGTTGGTCGAATTCTAGATTACCTAGATGAATCAGGTCTTGCTGAAAACACCATCGTTGTTTATAGCTCAGATCAGAGTTTCTTCATCGGTGAACATGGTTGGGCAGAAAAGCGCTACATGTATGAAGAAGGCTTTAAAATGCCATTCATGATCCGTTGGCCTGGACACATTGCACCTGAGCAACGTCCACAAGCGATGATCCAGAATATGGACTTCGGCCCTACTTTCCTTGATGCCGTCGGTTTGAAAGCACCAGAAGAGATGCAAGGTCTTTCTTTCCTAGATGTACTTACAGGTAAAGTGAGCGATAAAGAGTGGGAAGAGAAACGCCCTGTTGTTTACTACCACTACTACATGGAAGGTGCACACAATGTACCGCGCCACGATGGTGTACGTAGTGATCGCTATAAGCTGATTGACTTCTACTCGCAGAACAAAGGTGAAGGTTACTTAGAGCTTTATGATTTGGTTACCGATCCAAATGAAGTAAACAACGTTTATGAAAGCGCTGATTACAAAGAAGTTCGCGAAATGATGCATAAAGAGCTAGATAAAGCGCGTGCTGATTACGAAGTACCTGCTGATGTGTTTACACCGCCGTATCCGTACATGAACCGTCAAGAGCGTAAGGAATTAGGTTTTTAAGCCAAAATTCTAGTCTTCTACGAGTTTTAAAAGCCACCGATGGTGGCTTTTTTTATGGGTTATATTCAGAGAGACTTGGGGGAACGGTATATCTATGAGCACACAAACCACGATCTTGCATTGGCCGTGATATAGGCTTCGCGATGCCACTCAATTCTTTCCCAGGCAGGCGCAATACGAATATCGCCTTTTAATTTTTCTGTTGCCATAACCTTTACCATGCCGTTGTTTACACTGTAAACCTGCCCTCGATAGGTAAAACCATGTGGTGAATTATTGGGGTGGTCATAAATACACACAGTAGCGCCGATGTTGGAATAGATAAAATTACTTTCATCGCTCCAGGTATTGACAGTATTCGTTGAAACGGGGGGTGCATAAAGGGGAGACATTGCCGCCGCAGGCGCAGTTAGTACCCGGTGTGGTGTGTATGGTTGATAGCCGAGAACTTGCGAGGCTTGGTACCATTCATTGATTGATGCCGTCGTATTTTCAACCGTTTTTAATGTGACGAAAGGCCCATCAAGACATAAATCCGCCCATAATGCCGTACTAGATATTCGAGCAGAAAAGAGTGGTCGTTCATCAAAGGTATTGGCTGCGGTAACGCACCATGCGCCTGACGGTTGGTCAATTAATTGCCCTGTATTAGCCTCGCACACGCGTTTAGCAAGTGCTAGATATTCTGCAATGTCTTCCGCTGCGTTTTGTTCGCTTGTTGAGCAGTATCGATAGGTAAATGAGTAGGCGTTTTTGGGATAAAATAACCCTTTATCAACAACAGCACCACTGCTGCGTATTTCATTTAATGAGATAAAACTTTGGGTTGAGTCGTAAAAGCTGTATTCCCCCGTTTTACGTACAGTAGAGTCAGGGGTAGAACTACAACCAATTAATATCATGCTAAGGCAAGTGGAAAGTACTGTGGTGGTGGCTGAACGAATACGCATACAACACGCTACCTTAGATTCAAATTCGAATAGTAATAAGTATATAGCGTGCTGGTGTGGCTGGTTGAAAAATGTGCTTGATTTTTACAACATAAAAACAGTGTTTATTTTCTGCTGTGGTGACGGTATAGCGCTTTATTATTAATAATCAAGGCACCGTTAGTTTTCCTGTTAAATATAATTGTGAGAAAAGCTCCATTTGGAGCTTTTTTAAATATTTGTACACCAATACTTAGCACCCATCGTAAAACTTACGAAAGTGCAGCCCACCTATATACACAACATCGTCACCATCTTGACTTGAGGCCGAGGTTGAAATATGAACAAAACAGTTTTTAGTTCTTAACTCTTCAAATGTAAGATCTCTATCTGCTTGGTAAATAAACACACTCTTTAAATCCGAGTTGCTGTCCGCCTTATTTAAAGTAAAGAGCTTGAAGTCATTAGCATCCATGGCATTTTTAATATTATCAGGATGCAAATTGATGTGGCCTGCTTCAATGTACACGTCTGTTGATGGTACGAGTGTTTTATAGGGGGCTGCTTCAATGCCATATATCATGGCCTTACCAATGATTATTTCGTCTGCTGCTTTAAATGCGCCAAGAAAACCATCAAGCGTAGCTATTCGGGCATCAGATTGCAGGTTCATAAAACGCGGCGCTGCAGTAACAGCAAGGATACCGAGGATGACAATCACAACGACCATCTCTATGAGTGTGAAGCCTTTGTTTTTCATGTACTTACTTACCAGTGTCAATTAATTGACTCTCACTATACAGGTTGAAGATAAAAAGTGAACACTGTTTTCTATTGATTGGTTAAATGGTAACCAAAATGTGCTCATATACCTTATTAATCTGTGAGGGGAGAGGTATTTTTACGGTGAAAGCTTCTGAGGTTGGGTTTTTATACGCATTCTTTATAGCTGGCTTCTTTAGAATAAAATGAATAAAGAGATCGACACAATATGTGTAGATCTCTTTCAGTGTTATGGTAAAACTCTTCGAATCACTATTGAAGAGTGTTTGAAACCCCCTTTTTATAGTACGTGGGCAGAGGCACTTTCATTGGCTGGGGTATTTATAACAATGTAGCTAAGCATAATACCGTTTATTTTTTTCTTCTTTGCTTGCATCGCGGTATTGTTGACGAAAATTGTATCGTATTCCCCGTAAAAGCGTGCTTCCCAAGTTAACGCTTGATCTGAAGTATTGGTGATTTCAGTATGGTTTAAACCTTCATGACGAACTTTAAGCTCATGCTCTCCCATTGGTAAGTACTCCACCTCTAACCATTCAACATCTTGTGGTAAGTGAGAGGCGGTAACGATGCGATTGTCTGCGGCATTGGGCTCAATACCCATTAAACCTTCGATAGTATTTGAAATAAAGGTGAATGAAATTTCAGGGTAGTCACCATTGGTACCTTGCGTCGGGCGTTCATGTGGCAAGTCTTTTTTATTGATGATGTAGTTCATCCACTTCCACGCTTCCTCGTTACGGTTATACGGGAAGTAAGTTTCAGGGATATAGGTGTAAGCCTCAATATTGTTTGGCGCCTCTGGCGTTGAGCCAATGCCATCACCGAGGTTTAATGATATAAAGTCGAGATAATTATCATTTCGTACACCCGGTTCAGTAATGAGTTTCATCGGCATGAACCAGCTGTTTTCTTTACCAAAATCATTTAACCGAAGGCCATCTTTTTGGATAATATTGACGTAGTTATCTAATGGCTTATTAGGGTCTTTAATGCTCCACTCTTCATTAAAGAACTGTTTCAAATCATCCGCTTTTTCAGCCCACTCAAGAGCGGCATCTGTTTCGCCACGTGCTGTAAGCATGGCGGCATACGAGACCGTTGCTTGGTACTGGGAACCTATACCATCTCCCGCTTCAATTGGGAATTCGCCACGCTCATTGTATGTGGCAGAACCTTCAAATATGCCACCATAGCCTTCTGCGATGCCATTGGGTTCTTGATCGTCATGTAATTCGATGTAGTCAGTGAGCACCTTGGTATAGAAAGTCCATAACTCTTCATCTTCGATATATCGTCGGTCACCTGTCCATAAAAATTGTTCGTAGGCTTTTTCAACAAACTCGAACTGGGCGGGAACTTCACGGACAAAGTACTCATCATGGTGATAATCAATTGTGTGTGGTGTGCCATCGAAATTAATCGCCCACAAGGTATACCATTTGCGTTGTTCGGTAGAGTGACGAGCAAATGTTTTGAACATCGAGAAATTTTCAGGTGCGAGTCCTGCTAGCCATGCCCCTGATGCTTGGTGAAGGAAGTCACGTGAATAGAAGGCCGTTCGATCAAAATACCCGGCCCAGTACGATGGGATATAATCAGCTCGACCACTGCCATCATTATTGTTTTCATCTCGGTTTACGAGGCCATTTTTGCCAGTCATGACAAACTGGTTGGTTTTCTCGATTGCCCAGTTGAATGAATCTTCTAAATTTTTATTGGAAGAGCTAATCGTCACCTCTTTATCTTTGACGGTTGCAGTTGCGGTCCAGTTTTCGGTGTTCCCTTTTTTGTCGGTAACAGCAATCGTAACAGGGTTGGTGAAGTTTAGTTGATCGCCATTACCAACTGATGCATAGCTATCAGGCGAGATTGAGATATTGGCGACTTCTAAGTTAGTGATGTCAGTACCATAAGGTACAGCAAACTCGACTGTTCGGTTGTCACGATGAATACCGGCCATTCCCGTTTGCTCAGATACGGAAAAATTAATCACTTGGTTAAAAGGCGGTTGTTTGTTCTTTTTTGATTTGATGAGTTCAACGTTATCAATGCTGACAGCGCTGCCATCAGAACCAGCAAAGAAAACATTCAACGTCTCACCTTTTTCAAGTGGGATATGTTTCAGCGTGACTTGTTTATATTTTTTTTGCTTAGGGATCGATTTAGATACTAGCAAGTCATTGTGTAAGTTTTTCAAACCTAGCTGCCCCCCTTTTTCAGGGCTTAATACATAGGCTGATAAGTCGTAATAAGCGGTTTCTGGTACATTAATCGTTTGGCTAATATGATGATCAGAGCCGATAGCGATACGGCCGCGATAAGTACCTTCATAAGCGTTATCGCTGCGAATATTGGCGAAATGATAGTGCCACCCTAATCCTTTATCTTCAAACCCAGGATTAGAGATAATATTGTTATTTTGCGGGGAATTGGCGAAACTACTTGTCGATATCAGGATGGTTGAAAGTACTGCTGCAAGGTAATGCTTCTTCATGCTTAGCCTCATGTATTGGATGTGAAATATTGTTGCTTGAAATACAGTGAGGGTGACTTCTTATCTTTATGATTTCCCGCACTGGTGATACACGGCACATCATTACATGTTGAAATCGCTTACATCGTCACGATTAACGTTTAGGTTGTCCTGTTTCCTAAGATCTTGGAAGGTTGAGGGGAGTGAATATAATAAAGTTGGGATCAACATCGATGATAGGCATATATACATTGAGCAGTGATGAGGATCATTTTGGGGGAGTGCGAAACAGTGAGGATCCTATTCCGTAAGTTCCGTTTTCACTGCTCGCACATATCGCAATAAGTTACTGGCTAAGTGGCAAGCTAGCACCTAAAAGTGCAAATATACCGCCACAGCTTTTGTTAAATATCTTACCTTTACGTTCTAGCCAAGGACGCAATGTATAAGCCGTGCAAGCCAGTAAGTATTCGACGCAAAATTCAACCACAGCAAATGTTGCAGCCATAACAAAGAACTGTTGAAGCAAAGAATGATCGGGTGACATGAACTGCGGTAAAAACGCACCGAAGAACAGCAATACTTTGGGATTAGAAACTGCGGCAAGTGCTCCCTGTCGAAATAAACTGAGGTTACTTCTGTGATCCTCGGCTTTCAATTCACCGATTTGAATACTAGGGCTGCGCCATAGTTGGACGCCGAGGTAAATTAAGTACCCTCCGCCAACCCACTTAAATACCGTTAATGCTTGTGAAGATGCCAGCATGACCGCACCAATGCCAAACATAGACAGTGCTATTAATATGACAAAGCCAGATATCCCACCTGAAATGGTCGCGAGGGCTTTTTTCTTGCCATACATTGCACCATGGCTTAGTGCGAGAAGTCCGTTAGGGCCAGGGGCAAAAGCAAGACCAGTTACAGCGAATAGATAGAGAAGCCAAGTCTCGAATGACATAGAGCACCTTAGGGTTATTTTATAGGTTAATGACAGCAGTATAGGGGGAAGACGGTAATATATTAGGGTGTTAATTGGACTACATAAGGTACAATTCGGACATGATTAAAAGTTAATACTTTAGGTGATGTTCATGGCGCAATTACAGAGTAAAGCTGATGTACGGTTTCTATTATTGCCATTACCTGAATTCAATATGCTGCCGTTTGGTGGTTTTCTCGACAAGTTACGCTTTTCCGCCGATGACGAAGATTATAGCCAGCAACGCTACTGCCAATGGATTGTCGCGGGGCTAGAAGCGGGAGCGATTGTGTCAAGCAGTGCCATTACGGTTGAGGCTGAGTACGCTCTGTCTGAGGTGGAGTTTGATGAGTATGACTACTTGGTTGTATTCGGTGGTCGTAGTGCTCAATCGAGTATGCAGCTTGCTGAAAGTTACCAGCCATTATTACGTAAGGCCGCATTGAAAGGGGTAACCTTAGTTAGCGTGGATAATGCATGTTTCTTATTTGCTGCCGCAGGGCTACTAAAAGGAAAAAATGTCGCTGTACATTGGCGTCACGCTCAGGAGTTCAGTAGCGAATTTCCTGATATTACGATCCAGCCTGAGCAGCTGTATTGTATTGATGGAAAAAGAGTGAGTTGTGCTGGTGGGACAGCAGCTATTGAACTTGCCGTTGAATTGCTATCTCGTCATTGCGGAAAGACTAAAGCGCTAAAAGGGTTGGCTGATATGCTGGTGGACGAAGCTCGGGAGCAGCATCATCACTTGAAGTCATTAAAAGAAGATAAGCAAACTGAGGCGTATGTCAGCCGTCATGTTAGACGTGCTATAGGCTTAATGCGACAACATTTAGCACATAATGAGACTGTTGAGAGTATCGCTGCAAAACTTGGTATTAGTCGGCGTCAATTAGATCGACTTTTTTTTCAAGGGTATCGTCAAACAGCGAAAGATTATTGGTTAGCAATGAAAATGAATCATGCTAAATGGCGTTTAATCAACTCTACAAAGAGCTTACAGCATATCTCTGAAGAAATAGGGATCTCTGATGTAAGTTACTTCTGCAAAGCATTTAAGCGCCATTTCGGAACCACACCTAATACGCTACGTAAATATTAAAATAATGAATAAACCTTTGAGAAGGATTACTCTATTAATAATAAGAG
>NZ_JAKJSJ010000035.1:0-80067 GCF_050336715.1 Photobacterium makurazakiensis | reverse complement strand
TTTCCAATAGTTATCCCCCACACTAAGGCATATTCCCAGGCATTACTCACCCGTCCGCCGCTCGCCGCCCAACAACGCCCCCGAAGGATTGTTGTTGTCGCTGCCGCTCGACTTGCATGTGTTAGGCCTGCCGCCAGCGTTCAATCTGAGCCATGATCAAACTCTTCAATTAGAATTTTTGTGGTCTCTCGACCGGCTCAACGAATACTGATTGAACATCAATAACTAGAAGCTAGTCATGATATTCGAATTGACTGTGCCGATATAGCCGAAGCTATTTCGTATTGGTCACTCAGTTCATTGATAAATCTTTTGACTTAACTTTTTCACGAGTGCCCACACAGATTGCATGGTCAAATTGTTAAAGAACAAACTGATTGGTTAGTGGCTTAAGTTGCCGCTCTCCGTGTCAGTGAGGTGGCATTATAGAGACTTCGATCACGTTGGCAAGGGGCTTTTTTAAAAAACTTAAAAAAAAAGCCTCTTTGAACAAAAGTTAACCCAACCCATCAAAAAACACACTTATAGAGCTTTAAACTGGCTGGCAAACTGCTTAACTTTTTCCCAATCGGTATATTCAACCTCTTTTGTCGTATCGGTTTCTCCACCAGTGATACGCATAATGAGCTGAATCATGACGCGATCAAGCCAATTATAGCGAGGATAGCGCAGTGCACCGGCAAATACTGCTTGCAGTTTAGGCTGCCAAGGCGAGCGCTTAAGAAACTTCAACATATAAGCACTGGTTTCTGGAGTATTCTTACCTTCTTTTCTCGCAGTAAGGTTAACGCAGAAAAAGCCAACTTTAGCCTGTTCTAGCGCTGTAAGGTTCTTTTCTATAAATTGATAAAGCTTTTTATTCAAATGACCATAGCGCACAGATGCCCCTATTAGGACACGACTATAATCTGCGAAGTTCACTGAAGTTACATTATTGAGATCAACAAGCTCACAAGCACAGTCTTCACCCAGTGCCTCTTCTATACGTCGTAATATCTTGACGGTCTGCCCATCACTACTTGAGTGGAGCAATAATACTTTTTCCATGCTTTCCTCTATTAATTACGCCAAAATGTTGGGGTAAATAGCACCAATAAGGTGAATACCTCTAAACGACCAAATAACATTGAAATAACTAACACCCATTTAGCAGGATCATTAATTTCACCAAAATGTACAGCCACCTCGCCCAGCCCCGGCCCTAAGTTGTTCAATGTTGCCGCAACCGCAGAAAAAGCAGTTAACTCATCAAGCCCTGTCGCAATAAGAGCGAGCATACATATAACAAAAACTAAAGCGTATGCGGAAAAGAATCCCCAAACCGCATCAACAACACGCTGTGGCAAAGCTTTATTACCGACTTTGATGGTGTAAACCGCTCTTGGGTGAATAAGTCGTTTAAGCTCTCTGACCCCTTGCAATAATAGTAAGAGCATACGAATTACTTTTATGCCGCCACCCGTAGAGCCTGCACACCCTCCAACAAAAGAGGAGAAAAGTAACAATACCGGCAGAAACAATGGCCATTCTGAAAAGCTTGTCGTGGTAAAACCCGCAGTTGTCGATATCGACACTGTTTGGAATAGTGCCTGATCGAATGCATCATAATAAGAGTCATAAGAATGATGCTTTAACAGCAAACTAAAACATATTGCTAGCAAGATAAATTGGGTGGCTAAAAATGCTCTAAATTCAGGGTCTCGCCAATATGTTCTTAGGTGTACACCACCATTTGCAAAAGCGGCAAAATGCAGTGAGAAATTACAGGCTGATATCAATAGAAATACAACGGTGATCATATTAATCGTAGGGCTATCAAAATACCCCATGCTGGCATCATGCGTTGAGAACCCGCCAATGGCTACCGTCGAAAAACTGTGTGATATCGCATCGAATACAGACATACCCGCCAGCCAAAAAGCTGTAGCACAACTAACAGTTAATGCTAAATAGATGTACCACAGCGTTTTTGCTGTCTCCGCGATTCTCGGCGTCATTTTACTGTCTTTCACTGGACCAGGTATCTCAGCTCGATAAAGCTGCATCCCACCAATCCCAAGTACGGGTAAAATGGCTACCGCCAAAACAATGATCCCCATTCCACCAAACCACTGCAGTAGCTGACGATAAAATAGAATCGCTTTGGGTAAGTAATCAAGCCCCACAATAACTGTCGCTCCGGTCGTCGTTAACGCGGAGAATGATTCAAAGAAAGAATCAGTTATTGATAAATCGGGTGTCTTCGCCAAAATAAAAGGCACAGCTCCGGCACTTCCGATAACCGTCCAGAACAAAACAACGATAAGAAAGCCGTCTCTGGCTTTTAATTCTCGTCGGTAATGTCGGTTAGGTACCCATAATAGTGCGCCTCCAGCAAAAAGCAGGAAGAATGTAACAACAAAAGGAAAGCCGGCACCATCTCGATAAATAAGCGCGACTAAAGCAGGTGCCAGCATAGTGACACTGAATAATGCGAGCAATAGCCCGACAATTCTGATTATGGAACGAAATTGCATTGCCTATACGGCTCTCATCCTTAATTAAAAATACTAGGCTTCTAGAGTGTTTTAATCACTCTTGCCTACCGCAACAATCTGTCCACCGCTACGGTTTGTCAGTTTGGTCCTAAATTCATCCACTAAGCGACTATCTAATTCAATAGTCATATCAACCTTACTCGCATACTCGGCTTCTATTTGACGGCCAGCATGTTCTGCAAGCAACGTTTCCACCAGCGACACTTGATTATACTCACAGCTCAGCACCAGCTCTGAGGTTATTATCTTTTGTGTAGTTTGAAGCAGCGCCAAAGCTTGCTGAACGCCACCACCATATGCCTTAACTAAACCACCAGTACCCAATTTGATCCCACCAGAGTAACGCGTTACAACGGCGGTGATTTCCCCGACGCTCGAACCACTCAACTGCGCTAGAATAGGTTTCCCTGCGGTACCTGACGGCTCACCATCATCACTAAATCCCCATAACATGGAGTCTTCTGGACGACCAGCAACAAATGCCCAGCAATTATGCCTAGCATCGGAGTGTTTATCTTTTATGTGCTGAACAAACGCCTTCGCAGCCATTATATTGGGTGTATGGGCTAAATAAGTAATAAAGCGGCTCTTCTTTATTTCTTCTTCAAATGTCGCCCCACTGGCTGGGATCAAATACGGTTCAGATGCTGACATAACACGCCGTGCTGCAATGACTATGGGTAATCTGACAGAATATCACAAATGCAGTACTCTGATCTCAGGCCAAAAAAGAAAAGGGGCTTACGCCCCCTTATTAAACAGTACTACTACTTCAATATTCTACTGTGGCCGGTTAGTGCCCCCGACTAACTCTAACCTTACCTGCTCTACACGGGTATCTGCTTCAAGCAATGAAATTAGTGGTAATAAGTTTTGATCTTGTTTTGTTCGAACCAGAACAATTTCACTTTCGCTATATACAATTTCAAGCTGGCTGCTATGTGCAAATTGGCTAGGGTTTACGCTCGGCGCTAAACGTAAGAAAAGGCCACCAGATACTTCCATCGGACCATTAGCAGATGACGTCGCAAGTAATTTATCACCAACAAAAAGTGATGCACTTGCGTCCATTGATAGCTGCTGAGGCATCCCCCTTCGCTCAGAGTCCACTGAGTATAATTTTGTATACCGCTCTCCAGCAATTTCCACCTCACCAACGGACTCCCACTGTGAAAACTGGCTTAGTGGCATAGAGGGTAATACTTCCTGCGCTGACGCATTAAATGCTGCTATCGATAATGACATGACAATAATACTGACGTTAGTACGAATACATGATTTCATTTCCTACTCTCCCTGCTGTCCAAAGAAGCGAATATCCCATGAAGTTAAGATGCCATCTTGCGTATTGTTCGGCTGTGTAATGGGGAATATATTTTCTGGGTCAAAGTAAGCAAGCCAACTCGTTGTTTCTTTATTAGTATCTCGAACAATAAGCTGCCAAGCACCTTCTGCTGACTCACCGTAGAACTGGTGTGATAACAACAATTGCTGTTCAAATCCCTTGATAGATGTATCAAGCGATTGGCTAACCAGACCCGTTCTTGGCGAAAGCAATACACTACGAGTACCTGATGGTGATACCAGCTCGATAGCAAGATCGTGTATACGCTGATGCTCTAGGTTTATCTTTATTTGCACTGTTTCTACGACAAAATCGCTCATTTGCTCAAACGTGCTGGTTACCCCGGCCAGTTCAGCATCTGGTATCAAGACGTCTACACTTTGACTTGACCAATCAGTAATGATCTGTGGGGGTAATGGCTGGCTATATTGCAAAGCCATCATGATCGCATCATCAATATTTACCCGACCAAAACCATAAAAGTTATGATAATCGTACCCAGCAGCATTCCTCTGCCAGCCAGGGATAGCATCATAGGAAACCTCTTCACCTGAAGACTGAGTGAAGCTCAAGGATACACCGGTATGAGCCGGATTCGTTTTAGTCGCTGTCGAAGCTAAAATATGGCGAATATCGCGCCAGTTCAGTGCAGGGTTGGCCGACATTAACAAAGCCACTGCGCCCGAAGTGTTCGGGGCTGCTGACGACGTACCATTCATTGTGCCCATAAAGTCACAATTTGGGTCAAGTTCCGTACCGCCATGCAACGTATTACCAGCGCCACCAGCCACATTGCTACCAGCATCGCAACCTGATAAATCCGTTGTAACCATTGCAGGCTTCATCTCGCCATATTCACCGCCGGGGGCAGAAACAAACACATTCGCCCCCACGCTACTATAAGAAGAGAGCCCACCATCAGCATTTAAAGCAGATATAACGACATTCCAGTAACTTGCATTTGTTGGCGTCAGGTTACTGTCTTGCATTGGTAAGCCAGCATTAGCAGGCCCAATACGATTACTATCAAAGAAGTCTCCCGGTAGTACATAAGCAGCACCTATTGATGCTCCAAGCCAGCCATAAAAGTAGTTATAGCTATTACCGGCGGATTTAATGAACAAGCTTCCACGCCCTTGATGCGACGTTGTCGTCACCTGCTCATACACTTGCTCTTCCAGCGCTAACTGAGGATCAGACATATCGTAAGCAATAGGAAAAATAGTGCTATAACCATAACTCTGGTTAAACACTCGGGTATCTTGGGTATTCGTTGCAGCGCCATGTGACATCAACCAACCTTCAGCCGATTGATTCAACAACCAATTAAACCCTTTTAATCCAGCTTTAGGGGCAACACCTCGCCCTCCGATGGCATTCCACCCCACAGCAGCAGTTAGACCCGCAACAGCAGTACCGTGGTTATTGGATGGATCATCAGGAGTTGGATCATTATCATTATTTACCAAATCCCAAGATCCGGGACGAACATTCGCCGCAAGATCTGGGTGGCCAATTTCCAATCCATCATCAATGATAGCCACATTGACTCCCACGCCATGAATACCTAATAAGTGAGTCAGCCATAAGTTCATATCTTGCCCAGCCGTGCCTGTCGACTGAGAAAATGCTGATTGTCCAGTATTACGTAAATGCCATTGGTGGGTGAACAGTGGATCACCCGGAGGTAAATCAGGCACCCAGCTCCAATCTACTGCAGGGGTATGGTGAGGTGATGGTTTCACCATCATTACAGCTTGTCCGCTCATCGGCAGCATTACCGCCAATGCTGCAGATAATACTGTCAGCTTACTTTTCATCTTTGTCGATCCTTCGATTGAATTACAACCACAGCACCATGCTGCGGCTATCCCATTTACGATCGATAAATTGCAAATAGCCAGATGACAGTGAAATCAATGACCAAGCTTTAGAAACATTTCCCAACCTTGTAAAGTTGTTAAAGAAAAGTATAAAAAATCTTCCGCATATTCATCACATTATGGTTATAGCGATCCTTATACTCAGTTACACCCTCACAAAGTTAAACAAATGTTTAAAAAATTATTGTATTTGTTGCAAGTCAGGTTCAGACTATTATTTAACCTAGTTACAGGTCAAACCAGTTCAATCAATTCGGCACAGAACCGGAATTCACGGAGATAGAACATGATTTACCAAGGTGAAACCCTATCCGTACGCTATCTGGAAGATGGTATCGCGGAACTGAACCTCGACGCTCCAGGCTCAATAAATAAATTTGATCTCAAAACATTAGAGAGCTTTAACGAAGCTCTTAATGTGCTCTACCATCAAACCGATCTTAAAGGCTTACTGCTAACATCCAATAAAGAGGCTTTTATTGTCGGTGCTGATATTACCGAGTTTCTTGGTCTATTTGCACAGCCCGCTGAAGAGCTTTCGCAGTGGGTTAGCCATGCTAATGATATTTTCAACAAACTCGAAGATCTGCCAGTTCCAACACTTTCAGCAATTAACGGCCATGCATTAGGTGGTGGCTGTGAATGTGTCTTAGCAACTGACTTCCGTTTAGCGGATAGCACCGCTAGGATCGGCCTACCTGAAACCAAACTCGGTATCATGCCTGGTTTTGGTGGTACGGTACGCTTACCTCGCTTGATCGGTGCCGATCCAGCAATGGAAATCATTACTGCAGGCAAAGATAAAAAAGCTAACGACGCTCTAAAGCTGGGCTTAGTAGATGCTGTCGTTGAACCTTCAATACTTAAAAGCGCCGCGCTCACCATGCTAAAAGATGCCATTGTAGGCAAACTCGACTGGCAATCACGTCGAGCGCAGAAAAAAGCCCCACTACCGTTAAATAAAATAGAAGCAACAATGAGCTTTACCGTCGCAAAAGGCATGGTATCTCAAGCTGCAGGCCCGCATTACCCAGCCCCCATTACCGCAGTAAAAACCATTGAAGAAGCAGCACGCTGCACACGTGATGAAGCCCTTGCGATAGAAAACAAATACTTTGTTACTTTGGCTAAAACCGAAGTTGCACAAGCGCTTGTCGGTATATTCCTCAATGATCAATATATAAAAGCGAAAGCCAAACAAGCGGTGAAGGCAGGAAAACCAACGCAAAAAGGTATGGTGCTCGGTGCTGGTATTATGGGAGGTGGCATTGCTTACCAGTCATCACTCAAGGGTGTGCCTGTACTGATGAAAGATATTGCCGATACTTCATTGGATCTCGGGATGGGTGAAGCGGCGAAGTTACTCAATAAGCAATTAGAGCGTGGCCGTATTGATGGCTTAAAAATGGCGAAGGTTTTGAGTGGGATCACCCCTAGCCTCCACTACTCAGGCGCAGAAGATGTCGATGTCGTGATTGAAGCCGTTGTTGAAAATCCAAAAATCAAAGCTTCGGTATTAAGCGATGTTGAACAGCAAGTCAGTGACGATACTGTTATTGCGTCCAATACCTCAACCATTCCAATTAACTTACTGGCAGCTTCACTTCAGCGACCAGAGAATTTCTGTGGCATGCACTTTTTTAACCCTGTACACCGCATGCCATTAGTCGAAATTATTCGCGGAAAGAAAACCTCAGATGACACTATCGACCGAGTAGTCGCCTACGCGGCAAAAATGGGTAAATCCCCAATTGTCGTCAATGATTGCCCGGGATTTTTCGTCAACCGTGTACTGTTTCCATACTTTGCCGGCTTTAGCATGCTACTTCGCGATGGTGCGGATTTTGTAAAAGTGGATAAAGTCATGGAGCGACAGTTTGGCTGGCCAATGGGGCCTGCATATTTATTAGATGTTGTCGGTATTGATACAGCCCATCACGCACAAGCGGTTATGGCTGAAGGCTTCCCTGAACGAATGGGCAAAGACTATAAAGATGCTGTCGATGTAATGTTCGAGACCGAACGCTATGGTCAGAAAAATGGAAAAGGCTTCTTTAACTATTCTTTTGATCGCAAGGGTAAACCAAAGAAGTCTATTGACCCAGAAGTCGCCGGGCTTCTTACTCAAGTTTCGGCCGCAAGCCAACAATATGATGATGAAACTATTATTGCTCGTATGATGGTGCCAATGATTAATGAAGTCGCACGTTGTTTAGAAGAGAATATTATTGCCAGTCCAGCCGATGCTGATATGGCATTAGTTTATGGACTCGGCTTCCCTCCTTTCCGTGGTGGTGTTTTCCGCTACCTAGACACGTTAGGGCTAAAGAACTATGTCGCACTGGCCGATTCCCTTGCTCACCTTGGTGCTATTTATCAAGTACCGACCGGGCTTCGAGAAAAAGCCGAAAAAAGCGAAACTTATTACCCAGCCCCTAATCGTAAATAACCGTGGCTTAAGGATGAGGAACATAAAATGAATAATGTCGTAATTGTTGATTGTATCCGCACCCCGATGGGGCGATCTAAAGGCGGAGCATACAGGCACACTCGTGCCGAAGATCTCTCCGCTCACCTGATGAAAGGCTTACTGGATCGCAATCCACAAGTTGATCCAGCAAGCATCGAAGATATTTACTGGGGCTGCGTGCAACAAACATTAGAACAAGGCTTTAATATTGGTCGAAATGCCGCACTACTCGCAGGGATCCCCCATACTGTTGGAGCAACCACCGTTAACCGTTTGTGCGGTTCATCGATGCAGGCGCTTCATGATGCAGCCCGAGCAATTATGGTTGGTGATGCCGATACCTGCATCATTGGTGGTGTTGAACATATGGGCCATGTACCAATGACCCATGGTGTTGATTTCCATCCAGGTATGTCGAAGTCTGTCGCGAAAGCGGCGGGTATGATGGGGCTAACGGCAGAAATGCTGGGTAAAATGCACGGTATTAACCGAGAAATGCAAGATGCCTTTGCTGCTCGCTCTCACCAACGAGCCCATGCCGCAACAATTGAGGGGCGTTTTAAGAACGAAATCTACCCGACAGAAGGCCATGATGAAAACGGGATTCTCACTACCTTTGAGAATGATGAAGTTATCCGCCCTGAAACAACAGTCGAGGGGCTATCTGGCTTGCGCCCGGTCTTTGACCCAGCCAATGGCACCGTTACCGCAGGTACATCGTCTGCGTTATCTGACGGCGCTTCAGCGATGCTCGTCATGAGTGAAGAAAAAGCTAAAGCGCTAGGGTTAACCATCCGTGCACGCATCAAATCCATGGCCATTGCTGGTTGTGACCCGTCCATCATGGGATATGGCCCAGTACCTGCGAGCCAAAAAGCCCTTAAACGTGCAGGCCTAACCATTGATGATATTGGTATCGTGGAATTGAATGAAGCATTTGCTGCTCAATCACTGCCTTGCGCCAAAGATCTTGGTCTCCTTGATAGCGTCGATGAAAAAGTTAATTTGAATGGTGGTGCGATAGCCCTTGGGCACCCACTTGGGTGTTCAGGTTCGCGTATTTCCACCACATTAATCAATTTGATGGAACATCATGATGCCCAATTTGGTTTAGCCACAATGTGCATCGGACTCGGACAAGGTATCGCGACAGTCTTTGAGCGAGTCAAATAAAACAAACGCTTTATAACCCGCTTCGGCGGGTTTTTTATTGCTTGCCATATACCCTTACTCACACTATGTATATTGCGCATATATTAAATGATAAAGTTTCATTATATTCATAGTGGCATCAAGACTACACTCATACCCCATAACAGCCGCTTTTATAATTCGGAGTACACCCATGTTTAAGGCACTGGTTCTAAACCAAGAAGAGAAAAAAACTATCGCCGGTATTACACAGGTCGATGAATCACAGCTTCCTGAAGGCGATGTACTGATCAACGTTGACTACTCTTCTCTTAACTACAAAGATGGTCTAGCCATTACTGGTAAAGGGCGCATTGTTCGTCAATTTCCAATGGTTCCAGGCATTGATTTAACCGGTACGGTTGCTGAGTCTTCCGATGACCGCTATCAGCCAGGCGACAAGGTCGTTCTTACAGGATGGGGCGTCGGCGAAGGCCACTGGGGTGGAATGGCTGAAAAAGCGCGCTTAAAAGCAGACTGGTTAGTACCTCTTCCTGCCAACCTTGATGGTAAGCAAGCAATGATGGTTGGTACTGCGGGTTTAACGGCGATGTTGTGTGTACAAGCCTTGATTGATGCCGATGTAAAACCTGAAGCCGGTGAAATATTGGTTACTGGTGCCAGCGGTGGTGTAGGCTCTGTTGCCGTCGCCCTACTCGCACAACTGGGCTACCAAGTCGCTGCAGTCACAGGTCGTAGCGAAGTCAACGGTCCACTCCTTCAAGAGCTAGGCGCTTCACGCATTATCGAACGTAGTGAGTTTGAAGAACCAGCGCGCCCACTGGAAAAACAAGTGTGGGCAGGTGCCGTTGACACCGTCGGCAGCAAAGTATTAGCCAAAGTATTAGCACAAATGGACTATAACGGTGCAGTAGCTGCCTGTGGTTTAGCTGGAGGTTTTGATCTGCCAACAACCGTGATGCCATTTATTTTACGTAACGTTCGCCTACAAGGTGTCGACTCAGTATCGTGCCCATTTGAAAAACGTCAACAAGCGTGGCAAAAACTAACTGACACCTTACCAGCAAGCTATTTCCAACAGGCATGTCGCGAAATCACGCTAGAAGAAGTCGCACAAGCAGCTGAAGATATTACCAACGGCCAGATCACAGGCCGTGTTGTTATCAAGCTATAAACTATTTGCTCTATCTAATATAAAAAGACCAGCTGTTGCTGGTCTTTTTTCGCTTAAATCAGCCCCATATCATGTATTCGTTTATCAATTAACTTACCGCACTCTTCTTTGATCAACTTACGTAACCAAATTTGCGATGCTGAATGTTCACAACGCGGATGCCATATTAACGAATAATCAAACGGGCTGAATTTAAATGGTAACGGCTTAACCACCAAATCATGTTTCTCTGCAACCAAGTAAGCCAAGTCAGCTGGCACGGTGATGATCAGTGGCATACTATCGACAACCGCTAGAGCCGCTTCTAGATGATAGGCCCTCAATACCGTTTTTCGATCAGGGTAACCACGTAGCGCATCATCAATTAATGCTTTCACGCCATCACTAATCGCAATCATGGCATGGGGATAGTTAAGATAATCATCCAACGTTAGATCGATATCAGCCAACGGATGGTGTTTCGATAACATGCAGAAAACACTGACCAACCCCAAATGCTCACTGCCAAGTGGGTCAACAGGCCCGATAGGATGGCATATCGCCATATCGCAGCCGTCAGTGGTGAGCTGGGCTAATAAATGATCGTGTTGTAACGGTGCAAACTCTAACGATATACCCGGCGCTTCGCTATATATACGCGGTAGCGCAAAAGGAAGAATGGTTTGCATCGCGTAATCAGTGGTTGCAATAACAAAATGCTGATCACATTCTTGAGGCCGAAAATCATTTGGTGTCAGTAATGTGCGCATCGCCTCTAGTGGTTCATTGAGTTGTTCGTTTAACTCCAATGCCCGCTGAGTTGGTAATAAGCGTTGGCCTTGACGTGTAAATAGAGGATCACCAATTAGCTCTCGCAGCCGGCCTAAAACCCTGCTCATCGCCGACTGACTAAGGTTCAGCCGTACCGCCGCTTTACTCACGCTGCCTTCGTCAAGCAATACCTTTAATGCTACCAATAGGTTCAAATCACGGCGATAAACTTCTTCAAGCTCCATAGCTAACCTTTCTCTATCAATAGAAACAACATTATGTCGTGTCAGATAAAAAAAATCCCGCTATAAAAGCGGGGAAGCCCAAGAAAACTGGGGGGAGTGTAGTAGATTTGAGTAAGTGAGTGCTTCTTCTTATTCTTCTTCAAGCTCTGGCGAATTGGTTAATTCAACCCAGAGACCCAGCGCTGCTGCAATTAAGCCGCCAAGCGCGAAGACACTCATATCATTCGGGGTACGCAGTACTAAAGAACAAAACGTAATAAAGCACAACACACAGTAAATTGTTAAGCGATCCATCTGAGTCAACATAATAACCTCTCCTAATCCTTCAGAAGACAAACGTTAATGACTTGTTAAATAAGTTACACACTTTATTCCCATTTGCCAACCCTTATTGATTAATTATTATTCATCAGTATCATCATCGGCTTCAAAGAAAGGTATAAAGACAATGACTGCAATTTTTGACAACCCAACTCATAACTTGGAAGCAGAAGGACTTCGCTGCCCAGAACCTGTCATGATGGTACGTAAGACAGTCAGAAAGATGGCTGAAGGCGACACTCTTTTAGTCGTGGCGGATGACCCTTCAACAACACGTGATATCCCAAGCTTTTGTCGTTTTATGGATCACACACTTGTTGCCTCAGAAACCGACACCCTTCCTTATCGCTTTCTCATCAAAAAAGGCACCAATTAAAAAAGGCAGCTCAATGAGCTGCCTTTTGTATATTCATTCAATGTTTAGAGTTTAGTCATACTCACGCAGCTGTTGATTAGCTCTATCTAGCTCTTGTCTGAGTTTGTAAATCTCTTTCTTCAATGGTGCGACATAACGAAGCCGTACCAAAGCATCTACAGACAAGTAAGTCGTAACAATCGCACCGACAACCATAGGCAACCACATATCGGTCAAAACCATACCCAGAATATTCAAAGCCAAAGCCGTGTTGAATAACCAAAACTGGCTTTGAGGTGATACTGCAAGAAAACGATCCATAACCCCTCCAAACAGATGTTAGTGACCTAAACTCACCATAGCATGAGGCGCTAAAAGACTCTGCAACTAATATCACACTTTATATGGCTGTTACCTTTCTGTCATAACTCTCAACAGAAAGGTTGTTTCACGTGAAACTCACCGAGGATCTATAAGCCAATACCTGCCACAATCGCCAATCCCAAAAATAATAACGCGGTGATTTTTCGGATCAAATCCAATGGCATTTTATCGGCAGAAAGCTTACCAATTAAGACCACAGGTACATTCGCTAGCAGCATGCCAATTGTTGTTCCCAACACAACTAATAACAAAGCATCGTTGTATTTAGCCCCCAGCATGGTTGTTGCAACTTGCGTTTTATCCCCAATTTCAGCAATAAAAAAAGCAATAAAACTCGCCACAAATGGGCCTCGATTCGATATTTTTTCATCATCATCGAGCTTATCTGGAATTAAAATCCAGCCAGCCATTGCCACAAAACTTATCACCAATGTCCACTTTAATATTTCAGGCGTTAAAAAATCAGCCACAACAACACCGAGCCAGGCTGCTAAAGCATGATTGGCAATGGTGGCAAAAAATATCGCTAAAATGATAGGTACGGGTTTACGATAACGGCTGGCTAATAGCAACGACAACAACTGGGTTTTATCCCCAATCTCGGCCAAAGCAACAGTAGTAATTGAAATAGCTAGAACGCTCACAACATGCTCTTGGGGGCGAGGATAATTATTTGAACCATAGACAAACGTGCACGCCCCACCCCGGTTCATGCTGGTTTGCCGATGGTCTCGCTAAACTCACTAGTAGGATAAAGTGTGAGTCATAAACGCCATGAAGATTTTGCTTCAATTATGTTGACGTTTATCTCGCTAGCGCGAGAAGCTACTCCCCAAAGGAGCAAGGATTCTAACCAGCTTTGACACAGGGATCAAGCCATAAAAAAAGAGCCCTTAGGCTCTTTTTTTATATCGTCTTCATACCAACTTATGATGTCGGGCTAAGCACAATTTCAACTCGGCGGTTTTCAGCACGGCCTTGTTCATTGCTATTCGAAGCAACTGGGTGGGCTTCACCCATCCCTTTCGTCACAATACGATTGCCCGACACACCATCACGTACTAACTGGTTAGTCACCTCACTCGCACGTACTTGAGAAAGACGTAGGTTATAAGATGCCGCACCCGTGCTATCGGTAAAGCCGTACACATTCAGGATTGTTTTGTCATACTCTTTCGCGACGATAGCTACGTTATACAACGCCTTCTTCGCTCGCGTACTTAAGTCAGTTTGATCCACACCAAAGGTAATTTCATTTGGCATATTCAGAACAATATTGTCACCATCACGAGTAACACTGATACCCGTTGATTGCAGCTGCTTGCGCAACTCAGCTTCTTGAACATCCATGTAGTAGCCAATGCCGCCACCTAATGCCGCACCAGATGCAGCACCAATCAAGGCACCCTTACCACGATCACTTTTGCTCGATGAGGCAACACCAATCGCAGCACCTGTTACAGCGCCAATTAATGCGCCGCCCGTTGCTTTGGATGTTTGCTCTTCACCCGAATACGGGTTAGTTGTCGTACACCCTGTTGCCACAATAGTAACAGCTGATGCCAATACAACATTGCGAGCCCACTTGCTAGAACGGCGTGAAAAACTCAAATCCATCTTATCATCCCTATAGTCTCGGCTTTGAGCCGATGTCATCGTAAAACATAGCGGCATTAATAATGAAATACCAAAGTACAATATTGTAACGCTGGGAATTGAATTGATATCAGAACAATGTAAAAAAGCACTAAAATATCATTCCTAGTTATCACTCCCACCTAGCTAATTTAAGCAAAATCATTAAAGATGACCAAAAAATATGCACAAGACCTACTAGCGCAATGCCTGTCGAGGTATACTGGATAGTTATTAAAAATTCATTAATCACGCGAAGCTGACAATGCAGAAATACGATATTAAAACCTTTCAAGGCATGATCCTCGCGCTGCAGGATTATTGGGCTCAAAACGGTTGTACTATTGTTCAACCTTTGGATATGGAAGTAGGTGCTGGCACCTCTCACCCAATGACATGTCTACGTGCACTTGGCCCAGAGCCAATGTCTACGGCATACGTTCAACCTTCTCGTCGTCCGACCGATGGTCGTTACGGTGAAAACCCGAACCGTCTGCAGCACTACTATCAATTCCAAGTAGCTCTAAAACCTTCTCCGGATAACATCCAGGAGTTGTACTTAGGCTCGCTTGAAGTTCTTGGTGTCGATCCGCTGGTTCACGATATTCGCTTCGTAGAAGACAACTGGGAAAACCCAACGCTAGGCGCATGGGGTCTTGGTTGGGAAGTTTGGCTAAACGGCATGGAAGTGACCCAATTCACTTACTTCCAGCAAGTTGGTGGCCTTGAGTGTAAACCAGTAACCGGTGAAATCACTTACGGTATCGAACGTCTAGCAATGTACATCCAAGAAGTAGATTCGGTTTACGACCTTGTATGGAACGTAGCACCAGACGGCTCTAACGTGACTTACGGTGACATCTTCCACCAGAACGAAGTTGAGCAATCAACGTACAACTTCGAGCACGCAGACGTAGACTTCCTATTCACTTTCTTCGACCAGTGCGAGAAAGAGTGTAAAGAGCTACTTGAGCTGGAGAAGCCACTACCGCTTCCAGCTTACGAGCGCATTCTAAAAGCGGGCCACGCATTCAACATCCTTGATGCGCGCAAAGCTATCTCTGTAACAGAGCGTCAACGTTACATCCTTCGTATCCGCAACCTGACTAAAGCCGTTGCAGAGGCGTACTACGCGTCACGTGAAGCGCTAGGCTTCCCAATGTGTAAGAAGGATAAATAATCATGGCGAAGAATTTTCTAATTGAACTGGGTACGGAAGAGCTTCCACCAACAGCACTTCGTTCTCTCGCTGAAGCATTTGCTTCTAACTTTGAAGCTGGTCTTAAGTCAGCTGAGCTTTCTCACGAAGGTATCAAGTGGTACGCAGCACCTCGCCGTCTAGCACTTAAAGTAACAGCACTGGCTGAAGGCCAAGCGGACAAAGTCGTTGAGAAACGTGGTCCTGCTGTTTCTGTCGCATTCGATGCTGAAGGCAATGCAACGAAAGCAGCACAAGGTTGGGCTCGTGGTAATGGTATTACTGTTGAACAAGCAGAGCGTCTAAAAACAGACAAAGGCGAGTGGCTTCTATTCAAACAAGAAGTGGCTGGCAAACCTGTTCAAGAATTAGTGATAGATATCGCAGCGAAAGCATTAGCGGGTCTACCCATTCCTAAAGCGATGCGCTGGGGTAACTCTGACATTCAATTTATCCGTCCAGTGAAAACACTGACAGTACTGCTAGGTGATGAGCTTATTGAAGGCGAAATCCTAGGTGTCGCATCAGCTCGTACTATCCGTGGCCACCGTTTCATGGGCGAGCAAGAGTTCACTATCGATTCTGCTGATCAATACCCAACGCTTCTTGAAGAGCGCGGTAAAGTCATGGCAGATTATGATGCCCGTAAAGCGATCATCCTTGCTGATGCTAAAAAAGCAGCTGAAGCTGTTGGCGGTATTGCAGACCTAGAAGACGACCTTGTTGAAGAAGTAACATCTCTGGTTGAATGGCCAGTAGTGCTTACTGCTAAGTTTGAACAAGAGTTCCTAAAAGTACCGTCTGAAGCCTTGGTTTACACCATGAAAGGCGACCAGAAGTACTTCCCTGTATATGATGCAGAGAAAAACCTTCTACCGAACTTTATCTTCGTGTCTAACATCGAGTCTAAAGAGCCTCGCCACGTTATCGAAGGTAACGAAAAAGTTGTACGTCCACGTCTTGCTGATGCTGAGTTCTTCTTCAACACAGACCGTAAGCGTCCGCTTATCGACCGTCTACCTGAACTAGACCAGGCGATCTTCCAGAAGCAACTTGGTACGATCAAAGACAAGACTGACCGCATCACTGAACTTGCTGGCTACATCGCTGAGCAAATCGATGCAGACGTTGAAAAGTCGAAGCGTGCAGGCCTACTGGCTAAGTGTGATCTTATGACATCCATGGTATTCGAATTTACGGATACTCAAGGTGTGATGGGCATGCACTACGCAACTCACGATGGCGAAGACGAGCAAGTTGCACTGGCACTTTACGAGCAGTACATGCCTCGTTTTGCTGGTGACACACTACCAAGCACAGGCATTTCTTCTGCTGTAGCAATGGCAGATAAGCTAGATACTATCGTAGGTATCTTCGGTATTGGCCAAGCGCCGAAAGGGTCTGACCCATTCGCACTACGTCGTGCATCACTAGGTGTGCTACGCATCATCGTTGAAAACGGCTACAACCTAGACCTAACTGATCTTATTGGTAAAGCGAAAGAGCTACTAGGCGACAAGCTGACAAACGACAATGTTGAAACGGATGTTATCGACTTCATGCTAGGTCGCTTCCGTGCATGGTACCAAGATGAAGGCCATAGCGTTGACGTTATTCAGGCAGTACTTGCCCGTCGCCCAACTCAACCTGCTGATTTTGATAAGCGTGTGAAAGCCGTGAGTCATTTCCGCTCTCTTGATGCCGCAGAGTCACTTGCTGCTGCAAACAAGCGTGTAGGTAATATCTTAGCGAAGTTTGACGGTGAGTTAGCAACAGCTATCAACACCACACTCCTTGTTGAAGATGCCGAGAAAGCACTGGCAGAGAAAGTCGAAACAATGGTTACGACACTAACACCTGTCTTCGCAGAAGGTAACTATCAGCAAGCATTGTCAGAGCTAGCAACATTACGTGATGCCGTTGATGCCTTCTTCGACAACGTAATGGTAATGGCAGATGACGAACAGCTAAAAGTGAACCGTCTAACCATGCTTAACCAGCTACGTAACGAGTTCCTGAAAGTGGCTGATATCTCTGTTCTGCAGAAATAATTAAGTGCACATCAGTTTGACCAAACCCCGGCTTGCCGGGGTTTTTTATATCTGTCGTATTTTACTACAATGACTACGCCCTGTTTCACATGAAACATTCCCCCCAAAAACGACTAACGCGATCGCGTCCTATGGATGTCAGTACGACAGAAGGTCTATACCATTTAAGCGCTGTTTCACGTGAAACATCCTACCAGACATCACCTATTCTTTAAGGGTTCCCCTTCGCAAAACATTAGGGTATGTTGATTGCAAGCACGACATTACCAATACCCCTATCGCATAAGATATAACAGTAAACCGAGGTCAGATGTAAAGATGGAGTTTTCTACGTTCGGTGACAAGTTCGCCCGCTATTCAGGTATCACCCAGTTAATGGATGATCTAAACGATGGTTTACGCAATCCAGATGCAATCATGCTTGGTGGCGGCAACCCTGCCCAGATCCCAGAGATGGTCGAATACTTTAACCAGCTCACAAGTCAAATGGCAGTAAGCGGTGAGTTGACCCAGGCACTGACAAACTATGATGGTCCCCAAGGCAAAAATACTTTCATCAATGCCCTCGCCCAGCTACTGCAAACACGCTATGGCTGGAACATCAGTGCTAAAAATATCGCGCTGACCAATGGAAGCCAAAGCGCTTTCTTTAATCTGTTTAATTTGCTGGCTGGTGATTTTCCAAATGGCACAAAAAAGAAAATACTGCTCCCCCTTGCCCCGGAATATATCGGCTATGGTGATTCTGGTTTAAGCGATGATATGTTCATCTCGTACCGCCCTGAAATCAGCTTACTGGATAACGGCCTATTTAAGTATCACATCGACTTTAGCGAGTTAGTGGTCGATGAAACGATTGGGGCGATTTGTGCTTCGAGGCCAACGAACCCAACCGGAAACGTCTTAACCGATGAGGAGATCGCTCACCTTGATCAACTCGCCCGTGAGCATGACATTCCATTAATTATCGATAACGCCTATGGCATGCCGTTCCCAGATATTATCTTTGAAGATGTCACGCCTTTTTGGAATGACAATACGATTCTGTGCATGAGCTTATCGAAGCTTGGATTACCAGGTGTACGTTGTGGCATTGTCGTCGCTAAAGAAGAAATCGCGACAGCAGTGGCAAATATGAATGGTGTATTAAGCCTTGCGCCTGGCAGTGTCGGCCCAGCGATTGCGTATAAGATGATAGAGCAACATGACCTAATGCGCTTGAGCGAAGATGTGATCAAGCCTTTCTATTTACGTAAATCCAAATATGCGGTTGAGCTACTGCAACAGGCAATTCCCGATCAACGCTTCCGCATCCACAAACCTGAAGGGGCAATGTTCTTATGGTTGTGGTTTAAGGACTTACCCATCAGTACGATGGAGCTATACCGCCGATTAAAAGCACGCGGAGTACTGATTGTTCCGGGTGAATATTTCTTTATTGGTTTAGAGGATGATTGGCAACATGGTCATGAATGCTTACGAATGAACTATGTGCAGGAGGATGCGGTCATGCAACGCGGGATTGCCATGATTGCAGAGGAAGTCGAAAAAGCATATTCAGCTAAATAAGCAAATTTGCCAAAACGAAACGGAACATCGGTGAGACCTAAGGGTGTTCGTTTCACGTGAAACATCGAACTAAACAAACATTAAAGGCCAGCAATGCTGGCCTTTCACACATCTATACTTCGTTATTTACTCGAAGCTATTGAGTTTGGCTTATGCACCTTCAATGAGGTGGCTACCGTTAATAGCGATCTTGCGTGGCTTCTGCTCTTCAGGGATCTCACGCTCAAGATCAATATGCAGCAAACCATTTTCCATCTGTGCACCCACTACTTTTACATAGTCAGCCAGCTGAAATTTACGCTCAAAATCGCGCTCAGCAATACCTTGGTAGAGGTACTGTCGAACCTCACCTTCGCTCGCCTCTCGTGTACCACATACAATCAACTTGTTCTGTTGCTGAGTAATATCAAGTTGCTCTTCAGCAAAACCTGCCACTGCCATTGTAATACGGTAATGATTCTCGTCTTGTTGCTCAATATTGTACGGAGGGTAGCCTGCATTGGCATTGGAGACATTCTTTTCCATCTGATTAAACAGACGGTCAAAACCAATAGCTGAACGGTATAGAGGAGTGAAATCGACATTTCGCATGGAATTATCCTTCTTATGAAGCAATACATTAATAACAATTTAAGTTGAAGTGGCTTTCCTCTGTAGGACAAGACCATCGCCGGCCCGTAATTCGGCACCCTGCTCTTCATAAATAGATATAAGGCTGATGATTTCGCTTTCCAACCCCCTACATAAAAAAAAGATAAAAAAAAACGCCGCAATCAATGCGGCGTTTTTACAACTAACTAGCGTGCGATAGCACTAAACATCAAGGTTAGCGTTTAGGGCGTTCGCTTCAATGAAGTTACGGCGAGGCTCCACCTGATCACCCATTAATGTAGTGAACAATTCATCTGCCGCTACAGCATCATTAATGGTTACTAGCATCATACGGCGTGATTCAGGATCCATGGTGGTTTCCCAAAGTTGCTCAGGGTTCATCTCACCCAGACCTTTGTATCGCTGTAGGCTTAGGCCACGGCGAGACTCTTTGATTAACCAATCAAGTGCTTCTTTGAAGCTTGATACTGGATTCTTACGCTCACCACGCTGAACATAAGCCGACTCATCAAGTAGCTCATGTAACGCTTCAGAAAGGTCAGCTAATTTACTGTACTCTTTTGAATTAAGTAGATCAGCGCTTAATGGGTACTCATACTCAACACCGTGGGTACGCACAACAACCTTCGGTAACCATTGGTTACTCTCTTCATCACGAAGAACTTCATGGCTATATTGGCTTTCACCAGATTGCTTCGCATTCAATGCTGCGACTAATGATGTTGTCCATGCATCAACAGCAGATTGCTCAGTTAACGCATCAACACCTAAACGTGGTTGATAAATTAACTCATTCAAAAGCAACGTTGGGTAGCGGCGGCTCATGCGCTCCACTAACTTACCAGCACTGTTAAACTGCTTAACCAAAGTTTCCAGCGCTTCACCAGAAATTGCAGGAGCACCTTCTGAGGTAAACAGTGCTGCATTATCCAATGCCAGTGCCACTTGGTATTGGCTCATGTCATCGTCATCTTGAATATATTGCTCTTGTTTACCTTTCTTCACTTTGTACAGTGGCGGCTGAGCAATATAAATATGACCACGCTCGATAAGCTCTGGCATTTGACGGTAGAAGAAGGTCAGCAATAGCGTACGGATGTGCGAACCATCGACATCGGCATCGGTCATGATGATGATGTTGTGGTAACGCAATTTATCCGGGTTGTATTCGTCACGACCAATACCACAGCCCATCGCCGTGATAAGCGTTGCTACTTCTTGGGAAGATAGCATCTTGTCGAAACGTGCTTTTTCTACGTTAAGAATTTTACCTTTAAGCGGAAGGATTGCCTGATTCTTACGATTACGCCCCTGCTTGGCTGAACCGCCAGCAGAGTCCCCTTCCACTATGTATAGTTCAGAAAGTGCAGGATCTTTTTCCTGGCAATCAGCAAGCTTGCCCGGTAGGCCAGCAAGATCAAGCGCACCTTTACGGCGTGTCATCTCACGGGCTTTACGTGCAGCTTCACGCGCACGAGATGCATCGATGATCTTGGAACAAACAATCTTCGCTTCGCTTGGGTTTTCTAGCAAGAATTCGCTCAGCTTCTCACCCATGGTTGATTCAACCGCAGGTTTTACTTCGCTTGAAACCAATTTATCTTTGGTTTGGCTAGAGAACTTTGGATCCGGTACTTTGACCGACACAACAGCCGTTAGGCCTTCACGTGCATCATCACCCGATGTCGCCGTTTTCGCTTTCTTAGAAAAACCTTCTTTATCCATGAAGTTATTCAAAGTACGCGTCAATGCGCCACGGAAGCCAGCAAGGTGACTACCACCATCTCGCTGTGGAATGTTATTGGTAAAACAGTAGATATTTTCTTGGAAACCATCATTCCATTGCATCGCAACTTCAACGGCAATGCCGTCTTCACGCTCTAGGTTAAAGTGGAAAACCTTCGAGTGGATTGGGGTTTTGTTGCGATTAAGGTGTGTAACGAAAGCCTGAATACCACCTTCATACATAAAGTGGTCTTGCTTGCCTTCCACACGCTCATCAATCAATTTGATTGAAACGCCAGAGTTAAGGAATGATAACTCACGAAGACGCTTAGCCAGAATCTCGTAATGGAATTCGATATTGGTGAAGGTCGCTTCACTTGGCCAAAAACGAATACGGGTACCCGTTTTTTCTGTTTCACCAATAACAGCTAGCGGTGCCTGAGGCTCACCATGGTGATACGTTTGCTGGTAAGTAGAACCTTGACGTTGGATCGTTAACTCGACTTTTTCAGACAAGGCGTTAACAACTGAAACACCAACACCGTGAAGGCCGCCAGAGACTTTGTAAGAGTTATCATCGAACTTACCACCAGCGTGAAGTACCGTCATGATAACTTCAGCGGCAGATACACCCTCTTCTGGGTGTAGTTCTGTTGGAATGCCACGACCGTCATCGCTTACCGATACCGAGTCGTCTTCATGAATGGTGACAATAATATCTTCACAGTGGCCAGCAAGAGCTTCATCGATTGAGTTATCGACAACCTCAAAGACCATGTGGTGCAAGCCTGTACCGTCATCGGTATCGCCAATGTACATCCCTGGGCGCTTACGGACCGCATCAAGGCCTTTTAGTACCTTGATACTTGATGAATCGTAGTTGTTGGACATTGAGTTACTCTCGCTTAAATTATCCTGCGGTTATTTTACCGTGTTCCACATGAAACATCTTGCCATTTTCATCATGCATTTCCGCTATTTGTTCAGCGTTAATGGCACTAATGAATACTTGGGCGTTGGTTTCCTTTAACCGTTGCGCTAACAGCGCACGCCGATGGCTATCCAGCTCGGAAGCAAAATCATCAATTAAATATATACACTGCTTGCCAGTCGTTTCAGATAAATGCAGCCCTTGTGCTAATCGTAATGCACACATCATCAGCTTTAGCTGACCTCGGGACAACACGTCTTCAACAGGGGTTCCGGCAACTTTAATCCGTAAGTCAGCTTTATGAGGCCCACCGACGGTATAACCTAGTTGGCTGTCACGCTCAAAATTGCGTTGTAGCAGCTCAGCATAGGGGGTTTCTTTCTCCCAACCACGGTAATAGCCGAGTTGGATATCAAATTCAGGTAGAAAGCTTTGGCAGATTTCATTGGCTTTCTGTTTTACAGCATCCAGGTAATCACTGCGCCATTGGCTAATACTTTCAGACAAGACGGCAAGCTCTTGATCCCAATAGCTCAACTCGCGGTAGCTTTTTGCTGTTTTGAGTAAGGCATTACGCTGTTTCGTTAATCGCTTTACCCTGCTCCAGGCATGATAAAATTGAGGCTCCACATGGAACACCCCCCAATCAATGAATGACCGGCGGTATTTAGGGCCTCCAATTAACAATTCAAACCCTTCAGGCGTAATTAACTGTAGCGGTAGAATACGTGCAAGCTGTGCAAGCTTTTGGCTTGTCTCTCCACCAATTTTCAGCTCTGTGGTTCCATCACGTTTCTTGTTGATGCCAACTGGCAACTCAAACGCAGAATCAGACTGAAGGCGGCCATGCACGAACAACTCTTGTTGCTCATGGCGGATCACCCGGCCGGTTAAGTGACTCCGAAATGAGCGGCCATGACCAAGAAAGTGAATGGCCTCCAGCACGCTGGTTTTGCCACTGCCATTCGCTCCCACAAGAAAATTAAAGCTTGCCGACAACGATAAGTCGCAAGCTTCAATATTACGGAAGTCTTTTACAATAAGACGGGTAAGTGCCATTCCCTACAGCCTGATAGGCATTACCACATACATGGCATCACCATTTGCACTGTCTTCCAGTAACGCACTGGCATTTGCATCTGATAATGACCAACGTACCTGATCACACTTCAGGGTATTAAGAACATCAAGTACATAGCTAACATTGAATCCGATTTCCAAGGCTTCGCCTTCATAATCAACATCCAAGAACTCTTCAGCCTCTTCTTGTTCAGGGTTATTGGCGGTAATGCGCATTTCCCCATTCGACAAGTTTACACGTACACCTCGGAATTTTTCATTCGACAAAATAGCAGCACGTGAGAACGCTTTACGCAATTCATCACAGCTTGCTTCAACATACTTAGTGCTATTTTGCGGCATGACGCGTCGGTAATCAGGAAAACGTCCATCAACCAGCTTCGAGGTAAAGACATAGTTATTAACCGCAGCACGAATATTCGACTGGCCGATCTGAATCGTAACCGGTGACTCAGGGCTGTCGAGCAAACGCATTAACTCCATCACCCCTTTACGTGGCACGATGATCTGCTTTGATGGTAGTTCCTGCTCGAGTTCAATGGCACATACCGCCATGCGGTGACCATCTGTTGCAACAGAGCGAAGACGCTTTTCATCCGTCTCAAACAACATACCATTAAGGTAATAACGTACATCTTGATGTGCCATTGAGAACTGGGTGCTATCAATAAGCTGACGCATCTGACCTTGTGGCAAGGTTACTTCAACGTCACTCTGCCAATCTTCAATATTCGGAAAATCAACCGCAGGTAAACATGATAATGAGTATCGGCTACGGCCTGAGCGGATAATCACTCGATCGCCCTCAAGGGTCACGGCAATATTCGCGGTATCCGGTAAGCCTCGACAGATATCAAGAAACTTACGAGAAGGTACGGTAATTGAACCCGGCTCAAAATCGGCCTCAAGCGCCAACTTAGCAATCAGTTCAACTTCCAAATCGGTCCCTGTCATCGACAGACAACCATCTTCAACCTGCAACAAAATATTGCCAAGAATTGGCAATGATGGGCGGCTACCTAGCGCACCAGCAACTTGCTGTAGCGGTTTTAATAAATGTTCGCGTGCAACAGTAAATTTCATATTATGATGACAGTGTTCTTATCAGGTTAGAGTAATCTTCTTTGATATCATGGCTTTCTTCACGTAGCTGTACTATTTTCCGGCAGGCATGAAGTACCGTTGTATGGTCTCGGCCACCAAATGCATCACCTATTTCAGGTAAGCTGTGGTTCGTTAGCTCTTTTGCCAATGCCATCGCCATTTGACGAGGACGAGCAACAGAACGAGAACGCCGCTTAGACAGCATATCTGCCATTTTTATTTTATAGTATTCAGCCACGGTCTTTTGAATATTATCAATCGTGACCAATTTTTCTTGAAGCGCGAGCAAATCGCGTAACGCCTCACGCACAAAATCAATGGTAATCGCACGTCCAGTAAAGTTGGCATTCGCGATCACGCGGTTTAATGCCCCTTCTAACTCACGTACATTTGAACGTAAGCGCTTCGCAATAAAAAACGCCACTTCATCGGCAAGGCGAATATTGTGGTTTTCTGCTTTTTTCATCAGAATCGCAACGCGGGTTTCCAACTCAGGTGGCTCAATTGCCACGGTCAGTCCCCAGCCAAAACGAGATTTAAGGCGATCTTCTACGCCATTGATCTCTCTTGGGTAGCGGTCTGAGGTCAAAATAATTTGCTGATTGCCTTCAAGTAGCGCATTAAAGGTATGGAAGAACTCTTCTTGCGAACGTTCTTTATTGGCAAAAAATTGAATGTCATCGATCAGTAGCGCATCAACACTGCGGTAATAACGCTTAAACTCTTCAATGGCATTGTTCTGTAGAGCTTTAACCATGTCCTGAACAAACCGTTCAGAATGCATGTACACCACTTTTGCATTTGGCTTTCGATCAGCAATGGCATTACCGACTGCATGCAATAAGTGTGTTTTACCCAAGCCTGTTCCACCATAGAGAAACAAGGGGTTATAAGCAGCACCTGGGTTATCAGCCACCTGACGACACGCCGCAAGACCTAGCTGATTCGACTTACCTTCAACAAAGTTATTGAAGTTGTGCTTAGGGTTAACATTCGAGCGGTAACCCGTCGATTGCGATTCAGGCTGCACAGGTGATGGCGCAGGCTCCCACGTGCGTGACGGTGCGTCTTCAATAATAAGCGGAGCTACAGGCTCTATCACTCTCGTTGGCGCTATCGGTTTCGGCACTGGTGGTGGTGCAGACACGGGTAAGCTGCCGACTTCAAAACGCAGGATCGGAACATCATTGCCGCAAAACTCGTTTAACAAGCGGTTGATGTTATTAAGGTACTTATCCCTAACCCAATCAAGCACAAAACGGTTCGGCGCAAACAAGGTCAGCGTATTATCGTTAAGCTCGGCCTGAAGAGGTCGAAGCCACATACTAAATTCTGTTGCAGGGAGTTCTTCTTGAAGGCGTTGAAGGCACTGCAACCAAAGCGAAGATGACAAGCTCGACTCCACACTGAATAACTAAACACAAAAAGGGATGCAATTTTATACCTCATAGACCTGAAGCGCCAGCAAAGAGATCGCAGATCCGATGAATAAGATCAGACTTATTCACATGGATCGCACAGAAAACCTTGAGATCAGCACAAATTCCCCCCGTATTACCCACAATTTTATGAACATCACTAATAGCTTTTAGTCACTTCACCTAACTAAAAGTTATTTTAAATGACTCCAAGTTATTTAAATAAACCTTATATAACCAGATAGGATGTTTAAAACAGCATATCGTTACAGCCACCTGAGGAGTAAACAGGATGAAAAGCTGGGTAAAAACAACATTTACGGCCGTCGCCTTTACACTTGCTGCAAGCCAGAGCGTAATGGCCGCGACTGATGTGAAAGTGGGTATGTCAGGACGCTACTTCCCTTTTACCTTTGTGAAGCAAGATCAACTACAAGGTTTTGAAGTCGATCTGTGGAATGAAATCGCGAAACGTAACGATTATAACGTTGAATTTGTCACGGCGAGCTTTTCGGGCTTATTCGGTTTACTAGAAACCGGCCGTATCGACACTATCTCGAATCAAATAACAATGACGGCTGAACGTCAGGCTAAGTACTTATTCTCACAACCTTATGTGATTGATGGTGCGCAACTCGTTGTACGTAAAGGCAATGACAAAATTACCAGTACTGCAGATCTAGCGGATAAAACGGTTGGGGTTAACCTTGGTTCAAACTACGAGCAGCTATTACGCCAACTGGATAATAGTAGCCAAATCAATATCAAGACCTACGACGCTGGGATTGAGCATGATGTGGCCCTAGGCCGTACCGATGCATTTGTCATGGATCGCCTATCGTCACTTGAGCTAATCAAGAAAGCCAACTTGCCGCTTCAATTAGCTGGCGAACCGTTCGAGAAAATCGAAAACGCATGGCCGTTTGTTAAAGGTGAAAAAGGCGAAAAGCTGCGTAATGACGTCAACCAGGCACTTGATGCGATGCGCGACGATGGCACGCTCAAAGATATTTCAATCAAATGGTTTGAGGCCGATATTACCCAGTAATACGACCCTACAAATTCCTTCATATACTTAAAGGCTCACCGCAAGGTGGGTCTTTCGCGCTTTATCACACTAATCACTCACAGAAGATGTATCCGTTATGGGTTTTGATTTTGATTATATGATCTCACTGCTACCGATATTATTTAACTATCTCGGTACCACGTTGGGAATGGCACTTTGGGGATTACTCTTTTCCCTTATTATTGCCCTGGTGCTGGCACTCGTGCGAGTTTACCGGATCCCCGTCTTCGACCAATTGAGCCAGCTCTATATCAGCTTTTTCCGCGGCACTCCTCTTCTTGTTCAGCTCTTCTTGCTGTATTACGGTTTACCGCAAGTCTTTCCTGTCTTTGTAGGTTTGGATGCCTTTTCCGCTTCTGTCATAGGCTTGAGTCTGCATTTCGCCGCTTATAAAGCTGAAAGTATTCGTGCCGCGATTATCGGCATTGATCGTAGTCAGCGTGAAGCCAGCTTATCCATAGGTATGACTGAGCTACAAGCTATGCGCCGTATTATTCTGCCTCAGGCAACGCGGGTAGCCTTGCCGTCATTAATGAATTATTTCATTGATATGATCAAATCCACCTCACTGGCCTTCACCCTTGGGGTAGCCGAAATCATGGCAGTAGCACAAATGGAAGCGTCATCGAGCTTTAAATTTTTCGAAGCTTTCATGGCTGTCGCCCTGATTTATTGGGGCATGGTGGTCATTCTCACGCGCGTTCAAAATTGGGCAGAAGTAAAACTCAATAAGGCCTATACACGATGATAAAAATTGAAAAACTCACCAAGCGCTTTGGCGAAAGTACCATTTTTTCAGGCTTGGATTTAACCATTAGTAAAGGCGAGATCGTGGTGGTTATCGGCCCATCAGGCACCGGAAAATCAACCCTATTGCGATGTGTCAACTTCCTCGAAACAGCGAATGAAGGCCATATCACGCTGGGGGATGTTTCTGTCGACACCCAGCAAGCAACGCCTAATGATGTGCTGGCTCTGCGTCGAAAAACAGGCTTCGTCTTTCAAAATTATGCTCTTTTTTCACACCTTACAGCTAGACAAAATATCGCAGAAGGGCTAATTACGGTAAAAAAATGGAAAAAAGCAGACGCTCATCAACGCGCACAACAGATCCTCGATGATATTGGCCTCGGCGATAAAGGGGATCACTACCCTGCCGCATTATCTGGTGGACAGCAGCAACGTGTCGGCATAGGCCGCGCGATGGCACTCGATGCTGATTTGCTCCTTTTCGACGAACCCACATCGGCTCTCGATCCTGAGTGGGTCGGTGAAGTACTTCAATTAATGCAAAAATTAGCCACTCGGCACCAAACCATGCTGGTGGTCACGCATGAGATGCAATTTGCTCGCGAAGTCGCTGATAGGGTGATCTTTATGGCTGATGGCGAGTTCGTGGAACAAGGCACGCCTGAACAGATCTTCTATCATGCTCAGGATCCCAGATTAAAAAAATTCCTAAATAAGGTCGGGATCCGTTAAGGATCCTTGCACTCCGCCATATAGGAAGTATAATTCAGCGCCCGCAGTTTACTGTTGGTATAATTATTGACTATTTAAGGGTCAGTGATTACAATTCCGCCTCTTTGCTTTAGAGGCACCGATTGTTCACAGTCGGGATACTCAAGCAAAACTTAAAAACTGATCAGTTAATTTAAGGTAAAACCCATGAAACGCACTTTTCAACCTTCTGTTCTAAAGCGCAAGCGTAGCCACGGTTTCCGTGCTCGCATGGCTACTAAAAACGGCCGCGCTACAATCAACGCTCGTCGCGCTAAAGGCCGTAAGCGTCTTTCTAAGTAATCTTTGATTATTTTGAATAAGTTCGCTTTTTCTCGGGAGTTACGTCTGTTAACTCCCGAAGATTATAAAAAAGTCTTCCAGCAAGCTCATCGTGCTGGCTCTCCTCATTTAACCATTCTTGCTCGTTCCAACAACCTTGACCATCCTCGTCTTGGCTTAGCTGTTCCCAAAAAACAGATCAAAACCGCTCCTGACCGTAATAGGTTTAAACGCATCACGCGTGAAAGCTTTCGTCTAAAGCAAGCCGATCTGCCAGCCAAAGATTTTGTTGTGATTGCCAAGAAAAGTGCCAATGAGTTGAGCAATGAAGAACTTTTTAAGTTGCTAGATAAATTATGGCATCGCCTGTCTCGCCCTTCGCGTGGCTAGTCTTAGGACTAGTCCGCTTTTACCAACTGGCAATAAGTCCGCTTATTGGGCCTCGTTGTCGCTTTACCCCTACATGTTCTCAGTACGCAATTGAAGCAATAAAAGCGCATGGAGCGATAAAAGGTGGTTGGTTCGCAGCGAAACGTCTATTAAGATGTCATCCTTTAAACGACGGTGGTTATGACCCCGTTCCGCCAACCAAGCATAACGACAGAGATCATTAACGATGGATTCCCAACGCAATATTCTGTTAATTGCCCTACTGTTTGTCTCTTTTCTGCTCTTTCAACAGTGGAACACGGACAACAGCCCTCAGCCTCAAAGCCAGGGTGTAGAGCAACAATTAAACAGTGGTGATGTTCCTTCACATACAAGTGATGGCCAGCCAATTACTGACCAAAACACTTCCAATAACCTTATCACCATCAATACAGATGTACTGGCGCTAACTGTCGATACGCTTGGTGGCGATATTCTCGAAGCTAAACTACTTGCTTACGATAACGAAATGGATTCGGAAGACCCATTTTTACTGCTAAGAAATGACCCTGGTCACAGCTTTACCGCTCAATCAGGTCTGATTGGTGCTCAAGGCATCGACACCGCAGCAGGTCGTGCACTGTTAACTGTCGACGGTGATACTTTCACCCTAGATGACGGTTCAGATGAAATTCGTGTACCGATGACGTATGAAGAAAACGGCATCAGCTACGTGAAAACGTTCATTCTAAAACGCGGCAGCTATGCTGTTGATGTTGAATACAGCGTTAACAACCAATCAGAAGCGGCAGCAAACGTACAAATGTACGCACAGCTAAAACAAAATCTGATGGATGATGGCGGCAGCCTGACCATGCCTACCTACCGTGGTGGCGCATACTCAGCAGACAGCGTGAAATACAAGAAATACAGCTTTGATGATATGCAGGACAAAAACTTGAACCTGTCTATCGCAGATCAAGGTTGGGCTGCAATGATGCAGCACTACTTCGTATCAGCTTGGATCCCGCGTACTGATGATGTAACGAACCTGTACACCCGTACCAGCAATGGCCAGGGCTATATCGGTGTTCGTATGCCAGCAACAACTGTTGCACCGGGTAGTGAGCAAACACTAACAGCAACGCTATGGGTTGGTCCTAAGCTTCAAGACCAAATGGCAGCAACCGCACCTAACCTAAACCTAACCGTGGATTACGGTTGGTTATGGTTCATTGCGAGTCCACTACATAGCTTGCTATCGTTCATTCAGGGTATCGTGGTTAACTGGGGTCTAGCAATCATCGTGCTAACCTTCATCGTTCGTGGTGCAATGTACCCGCTAACGAAAGCACAATACACGTCAATGGCAAAAATGCGCATGCTTCAGCCTCAGCTGACTGCAATGCGTGAGCGTTTAGGCGATGACCGCCAGCGTATGAGCCAAGAAATGATGGAGCTGTACAAGAAAGAGAAAGTGAACCCACTGGGTGGCTGTCTACCAATCTTGCTACAGATGCCTATTTTCATCTCGCTTTACTGGGCGCTGATGGAATCGGTTGAGCTACGTCATACGCCATTCTTCGGTTGGATCACTGACTTATCAGCACAGGACCCGTACTACGTACTTCCTCTTCTGATGGGTGCAAGTATGTTCATGATCCAGAAGATGAGCCCGACAACCGTTACTGACCCTATGCAGCAGAAGATCATGACCTTTATGCCGGTTATGTTTACTTTCTTCTTCCTGTTCTTCCCATCTGGCCTAGTACTTTACTGGCTAGTATCTAACATTGTAACGCTTATCCAGCAAACGCTAATTTACCGTGCGTTGGAAAAGAAAGGCCTACATTCTAAATAAGTTTGTAATCCAACAATGAGAAAAGGCGGCCTGTTGGTCGCCTTTTTTATTTCCCTTTATTGCCTGCTACAGTTTGCTACCACTGGGCATTCACAGCTAGTCTGTTTACAATTGCAGCGTATTTACCAAGCTAAGCCAAAATTATGATCGAACATACAGATACCATTGTTGCCCAAGCAACACCGCCAGGACGCGGGGGTGTTGGCATCATCCGCGTTTCAGGCCCGAAAGCCAAAGAAGTGGCGCTTGCTGTTGCAGGCCGTGAGCTAAAAACACGCTACGCAGAATACTTACCCTTTAAAAATGAAGATGGTACGTCGCTTGATCAAGGTATTGCCTTGTTTTTCAAAGGACCTAATTCCTTCACGGGTGAAGATGTACTCGAACTGCAAGGCCATGGCGGCCCCGTTCTTATGGATATGATGATCAAACGTATCCTAAAAATCACTGGTATCCGTGCTGCCCGCCCTGGCGAGTTCTCAGAACGTGCATTTATGAACGATAAACTCGATCTCGCGCAAGCTGAGGCGATTGCAGACTTAATCGATGCTAGTTCAGAAGAAGCCGCTAAAAGTGCCTTTAAATCGCTTCAGGGCGCGTTTTCGACTCGCATCAATGAACTGGTTGAAGCCCTTATCCACTTGCGGATCTACGTTGAAGCCGCCATTGATTTCCCTGAAGAAGAAATAGATTTCTTATCTGATGGTAAAGTCACCGGTGATCTATATGGCATTATTGACCGTTTAGAAGCCGTACGACGTGAAGCCAATCAAGGCGCAATCATGCGTGAAGGGATGAAAGTGGTTATTGCTGGCCGTCCTAACGCTGGTAAATCAAGCCTGTTGAACGCCCTATCCGGCAAAGACTCCGCCATTGTGACCGACATTGCAGGGACGACCCGAGATGTCTTGCGTGAACATATCCACATCGATGGCATGCCGCTGCACATAATTGACACCGCAGGCCTACGCGAAGCCTCTGACGAAGTAGAGCGTATCGGGATTGAACGGGCGTGGGAAGAAATTGAACACGCTGACCGGGTCTTATTTATGGTGGATGGCACCACCACAGAGGCCACCGACCCTGCCGAAATTTGGCCTGACTTTGTCGAACGACTACCTAAAAACCTTGGCATCACGGTGATCCGCAACAAGGTTGAGTTAACTGGCGAAGATGCTGGGATCTGCCACGTTAATAACCCCACTCTCATACGCCTATCAGCCCGTACAGGCGATGGCGTTGATAACCTACGTGATCACCTTAAAGAGTGCATGGGCTTCTCTGGTACAACAGAAGGAGGCTTTATGGCCCGCCGCCGTCATCTAGAAGCCTTAGAACAAGCCGCTAGTCACTTACAAATCGGTAAAGAACAGCTAGAAGGCTACATGGCCGGTGAGATCCTTGCTGAAGAGTTACGTTTAGCGCAGCAGCACCTAAGTGAGATCACTGGTGAATTTTCTTCAGACGATCTTCTAGGCCGGATCTTCACGTCGTTCTGTATCGGCAAATAAACGATCCCAGCAACACGATCCTGTCCGCAGCACAAACGCCTGTTTTTTGTGCTGTGGATTCTTTCCCCTCTTATGACCCACATACACCCCCGCATTTTTTGACGTTTTTCTCTCACGCCACAAGCAGTACAATCCCTCTTACACCCCTTTACTCCAAACTATAGAGATATTATGAGCCATATCACGCTAATTACAGGCAGCACCCTTGGTGGGGCCGAATACGTTGCCGATCACCTCTCAGAGCTACTCGAACAAGACGGCCACAGTACCGAGATCGTCAATCAAGCCGAGCTGTCAGCATTAAACATGCAAGGTATTTGGCTGATCGTTTGCTCAACCCATGGCGCAGGAGAATACCCAGATAATTTCCTGCTATTTGTACAACAACTAGAAGCGCAGCAACCAAGACTTAACGATCTTCAATATGGTGTTATTGGCCTCGGAGATAGCAGCTATGACACATTCTGTGCCGCCGCAAAAAGTGTCGATCAACTGCTAACATCATTAGGTGGAACACGTCTTGGAAAACGGTTAGACATCGATGTTTCACAAGATCCAATCCCAGAAGATCCCGCAGAAGCATGGCTTCAAACCTGGAAAACATCACTTTGTGGATAAAAAAAGGACAATAATTACCCCATAAAAGAGGTAATTTTAAACTTTTTTCTGTGGATAACTATGGATCTAAACGGTGATCAACCCATAGTTATCCATTTAATAACTTTATAGGCACTACACCCCTGTTGATAAGTAGCCATTTTGATCCCAGCTAATCCTTATGTTGATCCATGCTACTCCACAGCAAATGATCCTCTCTAACATCATGATCATTAGGATCAATTATCGGTTATCCACACGATCGGGCGATCTATATAATAGATCTAATAGAAGATCTCTTTAAAAGATCTTATATATATTTAAGAAGCTCGCTTTCGATGATCAAATGATCTTCAGGAAAGATTCTCTCTTTTCACGAAACAGGATAGAATGCTCCTCCTTTGCTCAAAGATAACCCACTGGCAATTTTGATTACCCGAGGTAGTTTCATGTTTTACCAGGACAATTTTGATGTCATCGTCGTAGGTGGCGGTCATGCAGGCACAGAAGCCGCATTGGCAGCTGCTCGTATGGGACAAAAAACCCTATTGCTAACGCACAACATCGATACACTGGGGCAGATGTCTTGTAACCCAGCAATCGGCGGGATCGGGAAAGGACACCTGGTTAAAGAAGTTGATGCCCTGGGTGGTTTAATGGCCCAGGCAATTGATAAGGGCGGAATTCAATTTCGTACCTTAAATTCCTCGAAAGGGCCTGCGGTTCGCGCCACTCGAGCTCAAGCCGACCGCGCATTGTACAAAGCCGCAGTCCGCGAAAAATTGGAAAACCAACCTAACCTAATGTTATTTCAGCAATCTGTTGATGATTTGATTGTTGAAAATGAACGTGCTGTGGGTGTGGTAACCGAAATGGGTCTTAAGTTTCGGGCAAAAACAGTCGTATTAACGGTAGGTACTTTCCTTGGCGGGAAAATTCATATTGGCTTAGAAAATTATCATGGCGGCCGTGCGGGCGATCCACCATCAATTGCACTGGCTACGCGTTTGCGTGAACTGCCATTTCGTGTTGATCGTTTAAAAACGGGAACACCACCGCGCATTGATGCACGCACTGTGGACTTTAGCCAGTTGCAGGTACAGCACGGTGATAACCCGACGCCGCTTTTCTCATTTATGGGCAAAGCATCAGATCATCCACGCCAAGTACCTTGTTTTATTACGCATACCAATGAGAAAACGCATGATGTGATCCGCAATAACTTGGATCGTAGCCCAATGTATTCAGGTGTGATCGAAGGGATCGGCCCACGTTACTGTCCGTCGATCGAAGATAAAGTGATGCGTTTTGCGGATAAAAATAGTCACCAAATTTTTATCGAGCCGGAAGGGCTAACGACACATGAGTTGTATCCTAACGGTATCTCGACAAGTCTGCCATTTGATGTACAGATTCAAATAGTACGTTCAATGCAGGGGTTTGAGAATGCGGCGATTGTTCGCCCTGGTTATGCTATTGAGTATGATTTCTTCGATCCACGTGATTTAAAACAAACCTTTGAAACGAAATTTATTGATGGTTTGTTCTTTGCTGGCCAGATTAACGGCACAACAGGTTACGAAGAAGCAGCAGCTCAAGGCCTATTGGCAGGTATGAATGCAGCGCTACAGTCACAAGGAAAAGAGGGCTGGAGCCCACGTCGTGACCAAGCTTATATGGGCGTATTGATTGATGATCTATCAACCATGGGTACGAAAGAACCGTACCGTATGTTTACGTCGCGCGCGGAATACCGTTTGTTATTACGTGAAGACAATGCAGATTTGCGCTTAACCGAAGCTGGTCGTGAATTTGGTTTGGTTGATGATGAGCGTTGGGCTCGCTTTAATCAAAAAATGGAAAACATGGAACAAGAACGTCAGCGCCTGAAAGGGTTGTGGATCACGCCAACCTCAGAACGCGTCGCAGATGTTAACGCAATCTTAAAAACACCAATAGCGCGAGAAGCCAGCGGTGAAGATTTATTACGTCGCCCTGAAGTGACCTATGAACAACTAACAAATATCGATATGTTTGGCCCTGCTCATGATGATACTCAGGCAAGTGAACAGGTTGAGATCCAGGTGAAGTACCAAGGCTATATCGATCGCCAGAAAGACGAAGTTGAAAAATCCTTACGTCATGAAAAAACCAAACTACCGTTCGAGTTAGATTACAGCCTAGTCAAAGGGTTATCGAACGAAGTGATCAGCAAGCTGAATGATGCTAAGCCTGAAACTGTTGGTATGGCATCGCGTATTTCAGGTATCACACCAGCCGCAATCTCATTGTTACTGGTGTACTTGAAAAAACACGGCATGCTGAAAAGAGGCGAATAGGAGTCATCTGTGAAACAACGTTTAACTCAATTGATCGCACAAACTGATTTAACGGTCACTGAACAGCAAATTGATCTGTTAGTGGGTTATGTCGCCATGCTACATAAATGGAATAAAGCGTATAACCTAACATCAGTTCGTGATCCGCAAGAGATGTTAGTGAAACATATTATGGATAGTATAATGGTAAGCCCTCACCTTCAGGGTGAGCGGTTTATTGATGTCGGGACGGGCCCTGGTTTACCAGGTATCCCATTGGCGATAATGAATCCTAACAAATCGTTTACCCTGCTTGATAGTCTTGGTAAACGTATCCGCTTCATTCGCCAAGTGATCCACGAGCTGAATATTAGTAACGTAACACCGGTACAAAGTCGCGTTGAAGAATTCCAACCAGAGGTTGGGTTTGATGTGGTCTTGAGCCGTGCCTTCGCGTCGATGAATGATATGGTATCTTGGTGCCATCACCTTCCGGCTAAAAGCGGACATTTTCTTGCTTTGAAAGGGCAATTTAATCAACAGGAAGTGGCAGAATTGCCTGAATGGTGTTCTGTGACAGAAGTCATATCTTTGCAAGTTCCAGAGTTAGATGGCGAGCGCCATCTAGTAGTCTTGGAAGCAAAGGGTTAATGGATGAGGTTTTTTTGTGGGAAGAGTCATAGCAGTAGCCAACCAAAAGGGAGGCGTGGGTAAAACCACAACGTGTGTTAACTTGGCAGCGTCATTGGCTGCGACACAGCGTCGGGTCCTGGTCATCGACCTGGATCCACAAGGGAATGCCACGATGGCGAGTGGTGTCGATAAGTACCAAGTTGATGCCACGGCATATGATCTTCTTGTCGAAGAGACCCCATTTAATGATGTCGTAATTACTGAGACCACGGGTAGCTATCATTTGATAGCTGCCAATGGCGATGTAACGGCAGCTGAAATCAAGCTGATGGAAGTGTTTGCGCGTGAAGTGCGGTTGCGAAATGCCTTAGAGGCAGTTCGTGATAACTATGATTTCATCTTTATTGATTGTCCTCCCGCATTAAACCTTCTTACAATCAATGCCATGACAGCGTCAGATTCTGTTCTTGTTCCAATGCAATGTGAATACTTTGCATTGGAGGGACTCACGGCATTGATGGACACCATCAGTAAGCTCACCGCGGTCGTCAACAGTGACTTAAAAATCGAAGGTTTATTACGTACGATGTATGATCCGCGTAATCGACTGGCCAATGAAGTGTCTCAGCAATTAAAGAAACACTTTGGCGATAAAGTCTACCGTACCGTGATCCCGCGTAATGTTCGCTTGGCTGAAGCGCCAAGTCACGGTCGTCCTGCGATGTATTACGACAAATATTCCAGTGGTGCTAAGGCTTATTTAGCTTTGGCGGGTGAAATCATTCGTCGTGACGAGCTGGCACAACAGGCCGGCACGGTCGACGCGTAAGGGTCAACCATGAACATGAATAAACGAGGCCTAGGTAAAGGCCTTGATGCATTGTTAGCAACAAGCTCTGTTGCACAAGCAAAACAACATAAAGCCGAACAGGCACAAACATTATCTGCCGATGGCGCATTACAAGAATTAGCCATCGGTCAGCTGCAGCCAGGTCGCTACCAGCCTCGAAAAGATATGTCAGATGAGGCATTGGCTGAGTTGGCTGAGTCGATTCGTGCACAAGGTGTCATTCAGCCAATTGTGGTGCGTGAAATCGCAGCGCAGCAGTATGAAATCATCGCTGGCGAACGCCGGTGGCGTGCATCGCGTCAAGCAGGGCTTCAGAAAGTGCCTTGTATCATTAAGAATGTGAACGACAGAGCCACTGTCGCGATAGCACTGATTGAAAACATTCAGCGTGAAGATCTTAATGCCATCGAAGAAGCACAAGCACTAGAAAGGCTGCAAAATGAGTTCTCGCTTACTCATCAGCAAGTCGCCGAAGCGGTTGGTAAGTCACGGGCTGCAGTTTCAAACCTACTGCGTTTGAATCAGCTCGAGGCACCGGTCAAGCGAATGGTTGAACAAAAATTGCTCGATATGGGACATGCTCGCGCGTTGCTCGCGTTGCCTGAAGAGTTGCAGTTAGAAGCTGCTCAAATTATCGTAACCAAAATGTTAACCGTTCGTGATGCTGAACGTTTAGTGAAAAAAATGTTAGCCCCCTCTCCAGAGCCTAAAGTTGCACCAGTTAACGTACAACTTGAAGCGGTAGAAAATCAGCTATCTGAGCGTTTTGGCACCCAAGTGGCGATTAATCAACAAAAAAGTGGCAAAGGAAAGATCGTTATCAGCTTTGATCAAGCCAACAAGTTAGAGCAACTTATTGCAATGCTTGAACATAAAGTGTGATGTAAAACGTGCTTATTTTGTTGCAAAAATTACAATGACGTGATCAGGTTATTGTGTTGTAAAATATAACAGTTTTTTTTGCTGCGATTAGATTGCATTCAATCTAATGAGCCGTATAATTTTCGCAGTTATCCCAGCACGTCGTATGTGCAGTGGAAAGGACTCGAGGAACGAATACATGGTATCGGCGCTAGTTAAACCAGGACGCCAATTGGCGAAGCGGTTACTCTTGCTACAATCTGGCGTCGTGTTGATAACGGCAATCATGGCAGTGTTTGCTGTCAGCGTTGACTGGGGAATCTCGGCTTTGATCGGTGGTGGCATTTTTGTAATTGCCAATACTGCATTTGCAGCCTGTGCCTTTTTATTCAGTGGTGCCCGCAAGGCACGACTAGTAATGGCATCCTTCTTTGGTGGTGAAGTATTAAAGATACTCATCACAGTCATCCTATTTGCCTTTGTTTACCTGTATATAGAGGTGGAACTTGTTCCCCTCAAACTGACCTATTTGCTGGCTCTTGGAATTAATATCTTTGGGCCGGTTTTATTCATTAACAACAACAAATAGGATGAGTTATGGCTGCGCCAGGTGAAGCGCTAACGCCGTCAGGTTACATTACTCACCACCTGACTAATTTGTCAGTGGGTGATGGTGGCTTCTGGACGGTGCATATAGATAGCCTGTTTTTCTCTGCTCTTACGGGTATAGCCTTCTTGTGGCTATTCCGTTCAGTAGCGAAAAAGGCGACATCAGGGGTTCCAAGTAAGCTACAGTGTTTTGTGGAAATGGTGGTTGAATTCGTTGATAGCAACGTTAAAGATACCTTTCATGGCCGCAACCCACTCATCGCTCCCTTGGCATTGACTATTTTTTGCTGGATCTTACTGATGAACGTCATGGACTTAGTGCCAATTGATTTTCTTCCGTATGCCGCAGAACATGGTTTAGGTATTCCTTATCTTAAGGTTGTACCAACTGCAGATGTTAACATCACCATGGCAATGGCGTTAGGCGTGTTCGCATTGATGATCTACTACAGCATCAAAGTGAAAGGTCTTGGCGGTTTTGCTAAAGAACTGGCTCTTCACCCGTTCAATCACCCGGTTATGATTCCGTTCAACCTGCTTCTTGAAATTGTTTCGCTACTTGCGAAGCCGATTTCACTGGGGATGCGTTTGTTCGGTAACATGTTCGCAGGTGAGGTGGTGTTTATCCTAATCGCGGCATTGATGCCGTGGTGGGCACAATGGCTAGGCTCGGTACCGTGGGCAATTTTCCACGTCCTAGTCATTACAATTCAAGCATTCGTGTTTATGATGTTGACTATTGTGTACCTGTCTCAGGCACATGAAGACAATCATTAACGATTATTTGTAAATATTTTTAATTTTTACTGGCACTTTAGCCGACAACTATAAACTGGAGATAGTGATGGAAACTTTACTAAGCTTTTCTGCAATTGCCGTGGGCATCATTGTAGGTCTTGCTTCCCTTGGTACAGCGATCGGCTTCGCACTTCTAGGTGGTAAATTCCTTGAAGGTGCTGCTCGTCAGCCTGAAATGGCACCAATGCTGCAAGTTAAGATGTTCATCATTGCGGGTCTGCTTGATGCGGTTCCAATGATCGGTATCGTAATCGCTCTACTATTCACATTCGCAAACCCATTCGTTGGCCAACTAGCTGGTTAATAGAATAAACGATTGGACCCATAGCAACCCTTTTTAAGGAGATGCGTTGTGAATATGAATGCAACCTTGCTGGGTCAGGCAATTGCCTTCTTTATGTTTGTCGTGTTCTGCATGAAATATGTATGGCCACCAATCATGGAAGCGATTGAAGAACGTCAGAAGAAAATTGCTGACGGTTTAGCAGCGGCAGATCGCGCTGCTAAAGACCTGAACCTAGCGCAGGCAAATGCTTCTGATCAACTGAAAGAAGCAAAACGCACTGCAACTGAGATTATTGAGCAAGCTAACAAGCGTAAAGCTCAAATCGTCGATGAAGCGAAGGCTGAAGCCCTTGCTGAGCGTGAAAATATTCTGTCTCAAGGCCTTGCTGAGATTGAAGCAGAACGTAACCGCGCTCGCGATGAATTAAGAAAACAAGTTGCAACTCTGGCCGTGATTGGTGCTGAGAAGATTATTGAGCGTTCGATTGATAAAGACGCCCATGCCGATCTTCTTAACAAAGTCACTGCAGAACTGTAATTAAAGGGGCAAGCACATGTCGGATATGACTACTATCGCACGCCCCTACGCTAAAGCAGCTTTTGATCTTGCGGTTGAGCAAGGTGAGACAGCCCAATGGGCTGAAATGCTTACCTTTGCTGCCGAAGTAGCGAATAACGAAACGGTTCAGGATATCCTGGACAGTGGTTACGCTGCTGAAAAGCTCACTGAAATCTTTGTTTCGGTGTGTGGTGAGCAACTCAACGAATTCGGTCAAAACCTATTAAAGGTGATGGCTGAAAATGGGCGCCTGAAAGCACTTCCTGCTGTATGTGACGAGTTCATGTTACTGAAAAGTAATCATGAAAAAACTATCGATGCTGAGGTGACCTCTGCGGTTGCCCTTGACGATAGCCAACTTGACGCAATTAGCACGAAGCTAGCACAGCGCCTTGACCGTAAGGTTAAGCTGAATTGCAGTGTAGACGAGACCCTGATAGCTGGGGTTGTAATTAGAGCTGGAGACTTGGTCATCGATAACTCAGTACGCGGCAAGTTAGACCGCCTGAGCGATACTTTGCAGTCTTGATTTGGGGAATTGGAGCATGCAACTTAATTCCACGGAAATTAGCGAACTAATCAAGCAGCGTATTGAAAATTTCAACGTTGTTAGTGAAGCTCGTAACGAAGGTACTATCGTATCAGTAAGCGATGGCATCATTCGTATCCATGGCCTTGCAGATGTAATGCAAGGTGAAATGATTGAATTACCTGGTGGCCGTTATGCACTAGCACTTAACCTTGAGCGAGACTCGGTTGGTGCGGTTGTAATGGGCCCATATGCTAACCTTCAGGAAGGCATGAAAGTAACGGGTACTGGTCGTATTCTTGAAGTACCAGTAGGCCCTGCGCTTTTAGGTCGCGTAGTGAATACACTAGGTGAGCCTATTGATGGTAAAGGCCCAATCGAAACAGAGACATTCTCTCCTGTTGAAGTGATTGCGCCGGGTGTTATCGACCGTAAATCTGTTGATCAGCCAGTTCAGACTGGTTATAAAGCAGTTGACTCGATGATCCCAATCGGCCGTGGCCAGCGTGAGCTGATCATCGGTGACCGCCAGACGGGTAAAACCGCAATGGCGATCGATGCCATCATCAACCAGAAAAACTCTGGTATTTACTCTGTTTATGTCGCTATCGGTCAGAAAGCTTCTACTATCGCAAACGTAGTACGTAAGCTGGAAGAACACGGCGCACTGGAAAACACCATTATCGTTGTTGCTTCAGCTTCTGAATCAGCAGCACTGCAGTACCTTGCGCCATACGCAGGTTGTGCTATGGGTGAATACTTCCGTGACCGTGGTGAAGATGCGCTGATCGTATACGATGACCTATCTAAGCAGGCTGTTGCATACCGTCAGATTTCACTATTGCTTAAGCGTCCACCTGGCCGTGAAGCATTCCCTGGTGATGTTTTCTACTTACACTCTCGTCTTCTAGAGCGTGCATCTCGCGTAAGTGAGCACTACGTAGAAAAATTCACTAATGGTGAAGTGAAAGGTCGTACAGGTTCACTAACTGCGCTTCCAATTATCGAAACGCAAGCTGGTGACGTATCTGCATTCGTACCGACCAACGTAATCTCGATTACCGATGGCCAGATCTTCCTACAAACAGAACTGTTCAATGCTGGTATTCGTCCAGCGGTTGATCCAGGTATCTCTGTATCACGTGTTGGTGGTTCTGCTCAGACTAAAGTCATCAAGAAGCTGTCAGGTGGTATTCGTACCGCACTTGCACAGTACCGTGAACTAGCAGCATTTGCTCAGTTCTCGTCTGACCTTGATGAAGCAACTAAGAAACAGCTTGATCATGGTCAGAAAGTAACTGAACTGATGAAGCAGAAGCAGTACTCACCGATGTCTGTATTTGAACAGGCTGTGGTTATCTTTGCTGCGGAAAAAGGCTATTTGAATGATGTTGAGCTGCCTAAGCTTGCAGATTTCGAAGCTGCGTTGCTTTCATATGCCAAAGGTCAATTTGCTGAGCTTGTATCTCAGGTTGATGAAACGGGTGCGTGGAACGGTGAAATCGAAGCTCAGTTTGTAAAACTGGTTGAAGATTTCAAAGCGACCCAGACTTGGTAATTGGTTGGTGGTCGCTTGCGATCACCTACTAACGGAGAGTAACGATGGCCGGCGCAAAAGAGATTCGTAACAAGATCGGTAGTGTTAAAAACACTCAGAAGATCACTAAAGCGATGGAGATGGTTGCCGCTTCAAAAATGCGTAAAACGCAAGAAGCGATGGAATCATCACGTCCATACGCACAAACTATGCGCAAAGTGATCGGTCATATCGCCCTTGGTAGCCTTGAGTATAAGCATCCTTATCTCGAGGAGCGTGAAGCCAAGCGCGTGGGTTACATCATTATTTCAACTGACCGTGGTCTGTGTGGCGGTTTGAACATTAACCTGTTCAAGCAAGCGATGACAGATATTAAAGACTGGTCAGATAAAGGTGCAGATATTGACTTAGCGCTGGTTGGTGCTAAGGCTACTGGATTTTTTAACAGCTACGGCGGTAACGTTTTAGCTCAAGTTTCCGGTCTGGGTGATAACCCATCGGTTGATGAGTTGATTGGTACTGTTGGTGTCATGCTGAAGAAATATGATGAAGGCCAACTGGATCGCCTGTACTTGGTGTACAACAAGTTTGTAAACACCATGGTTCAGGAACCAGTGATCGATCAATTGCTGCCTTTGCCTAAGTCGGAAGATGAAGATATGCAGCGCAACCACTCTTGGGATTATATTTATGAGCCTGAGCCTAAAGCCCTACTCGATACCTTGTTGATTCGTTATGTTGAATCACAAGCTTATCAGGGTGTTGTCGAAAACCTTGCCAGTGAGCAAGCGGCTCGAATGGTTGCGATGAAAGCAGCAACAGATAATGCAGGAGATCTGATTGATGAACTGCAGCTTGTGTATAACAAAGCCCGTCAGGCGGCGATTACACAAGAACTGTCAGAAATCGTTTCTGGTGCATCTGCTGTTTAAGGCAAAGAATTAATAAGTTTAGAGGATTAACGATGGCTACAGGTAAGATCGTACAGATCATCGGTGCGGTAGTCGACGTAGAGTTTCCACAGAGCTCTGTACCACAGGTATACGACGCCCTACACGTTGATGCGAAAGAAAACGGTACGCTAGTACTGGAAGTTCAGCAGCAGCTTGGCGGTGGTGTTGTTCGTGGTATCGCTATGGGTACTTCTGATGGCTTACGTCGCGGTTTGTCTGTTGAAAATACAGGCCGCCCAATTGAAGTTCCAGTTGGTACTGCAACACTAGGACGTATCATGAACGTTCTGGGTCAGCCAATTGATGAATGTGGTGAGATCGGTGAGAAAGAGCGTTACTCTATCCACCGTGAAGCACCAAGCTATGAAGAGCAATCGAACGAAACCGCACTTCTAGAGACTGGCGTTAAAGTTATCGACTTGATTTGTCCATTCGCTAAGGGTGGTAAAATCGGTCTATTCGGTGGTGCTGGTGTTGGTAAAACCGTCAACATGATGGAGCTTATCAATAACATCGCCCTACAGCACTCTGGCCTATCTGTATTTGCCGGTGTTGGTGAGCGTACTCGTGAAGGTAACGATTTCTACTTTGAGATGCAGGAAGCGGGTGTTGTTAACATCGAAAACCCTGAAGAATCAAAAGTAGCGATGGTTTACGGTCAGATGAACGAGCCACCTGGTAACCGTCTACGTGTTGCTCTGACTGGTCTAACAATGGCAGAGCGCTTCCGTGATGAAGGCCGTGATGTACTATTGTTCATCGATAACATTTACCGTTATACCCTTGCGGGTACAGAGGTATCGGCACTTCTAGGTCGTATGCCATCTGCGGTAGGTTACCAGCCAACACTTGCAGAAGAGATGGGTGTACTTCAGGAGCGTATCACGTCAACGAAGAGCGGTTCTATCACCTCTGTTCAGGCGGTATACGTACCTGCGGATGACTTGACGGATCCATCGCCAGCAACGACGTTTGCTCACTTGGATGCAACGGTTGTACTTTCTCGTCAAATCGCATCGCTTGGTCTATACCCTGCGATCGACCCACTAGATTCAACATCTCGTATGCTTGATCCTCTAGTGGTTGGCCAAGAGCACTACGACATTGCGCGTGGCGTTCAGAGCTTGCTACAGCGTTATAAAGAGCTGAAAGACATCATTGCAATTCTTGGTATGGATGAGCTATCTGAAGAAGATAAGCAAGCTGTATCTCGTGCGCGTAAGATTGAACGTTTCCTAACTCAGCCTTACCACGTTGCAGAAGTCTTTACTGGTGACCCTGGTATCTACGTATCTCTGAAAGAGACGCTACGTAGTTTCAAAGGCATTTTAGCGGGTGAATACGACGATATCCCAGAGCAGGCATTTATGTACTGTGGTGCGATTGAAGACGTATTGGAAAACGCGAAGAAGCTTTAAGCTGAGTAGGAGGCGACATGGCAGCGATAACCTTCCATCTGGACGTAGTAAGCGCAGAGAAAAAATTATTCTCTGGTCGAGCTGAAGACATTCAGGTGACCGGTAGCGAAGGTGAACTGGGTATTCACGCAGGACACACTCCGCTGCTGACCGCTATTACGCCGGGCATGATTCGGATCACTAAACAACATGGCGAGGAAGAGGTTATTTATCTTTCTGGTGGTATGTTGGAAGTTCAGCCTAATGCAGTCACTGTATTAGCTGATACCGCTATTCGCGGTCAAGATTTGGATTCAGCGAAAGCGGAAGAAGCGAAACGTCAGGCTGAGGAACGAATCCATAATCAGCATGGCGATATCGACTTTGCTCAAGCGGCCAGTGACCTAGCTAAAGCTATCGCTCAGCTTCGAGTTATCGAGTTGACGAAAAAAGCGCGCTAAGTAGGCGCATGATGTAAAAAGGCGACCTAAGGGTCGCTTTTTTTATATCTCTATTTTTCTGACCTTCCCCGACGGTTATCTGTTTTTTCCGTTTTATTCTATGTTTTAAGGTTATTACGCACAAAAAACTATCTATTTTGCTTAACCGTACATTAGAGAGTCGATACAATGCGTGTAGTTTTATTTTTATTATGCATCAAGAGGGATAACCTATCATGAGCTTCAGTGCTGTGATTTTAGCGGCGGGAAAAGGAACCCGTATGTACTCCAACCTGCCAAAAGTGCTTCATACTTTGGCAGGCAAGCCAATGGCTAAGCATGTCATTGATACATGCGCAGGACTTGGTGCTAATCAGATCCACCTCGTCTACGGCCATGGTGGCGAGCAAATGCAATCTGTATTGCAGGCTGAGCCTGTTAACTGGGTATTGCAGGCCGAACAGCTAGGTACGGGTCACGCGGTGAACCAGGCGTGTCCTGATTTGTCTGATGATGACAAGGTACTGATCTTATATGGTGATGTACCACTTATCAGCGCTCAAACCTTAGAAAACCTATTGGACGCCCAACCCAGAGGTGGTATTGCACTACTCACCGTTGTACTGGATGACCCTACTGGTTATGGCCGTATCGTGCGTCGCAATGGCCCTGTTGTCGCTATCGTTGAGCAGAAAGATGCTTCAGAAGAGCAGAAGCTGATTAAAGAAATTAACACGGGTGTAATGGTTGCCAATGGCGGTGATCTTAAGCGTTGGTTGAGTGAACTGAAAAACGAAAATGCGCAAGGTGAATATTACCTTACGGACATTATTGAGATCGCCCATAACGAAGGCCGTGCTGTTGAAGCGGTGCACCCTGTTCGTGCCATTGAAGTGGAAGGGGTTAATAACCGAATTCAGCTGGCGAAACTTGAACGTGCTTTTCAGAGTATGCAAGCGGAACGCTTGCTTGAGCAAGGCGTAATGCTACGCGATCCTGCCCGCTTTGACCTACGTGGCGAGCTGCAATGCGGCACTGATATCGAAATTGATGTTAACGTGATCATCGAAGGTAGTGTCTCGATTGGCAACAATGTGGTAATCGGCGCGGGTTGTGTGCTGAAAGACTGTGAGATCGACGATAACACCATTATCCGTCCATACAGTGTCATTGAAGGAGCCACGGTTGGTGAAGACTGTACTGTCGGCCCGTTCACCCGTTTACGCCCTGGTGCTGAGCTGGTGGGTGATTCGCATGTGGGTAACTTTGTTGAAATGAAAAAAGCGCGTTTAGGCAAAGGTTCTAAGGCCAATCATCTTACGTATTTGGGTGATGCTGACATTGGTGAACGTGTGAATATTGGTGCTGGTACCATTACCTGTAACTACGATGGTGCGAATAAATTCAAAACCGAAATCGGCGATGATGTGTTTGTGGGATCAGATACCCAGCTGATTGCGCCGGTGAAAATTGCTAAAGGCGCTACTATTGGGGCTGGTGCAACGATTAACCGCAATATTGGCGAAGGTGAGTTAGTCATTACTCGCGCGCCAGCACGCACGATTAAAGGTTGGAAGCGCCCAGAAAAGCAAAAGTAATATTTTTTACTGAACGTACGGTTTTCAAGGCAAGGGCTCCCCCTTGCCTTTTTCTTTATCTGTCGTTCAAGTCTGGGCCCTATCCTGATATTGGTTAAAGTTGCAGGCTGAATAGTGACGTCTTTTTGTCTCAGTTTTAAAAAGATTCTCATAATTAAGAAAAGGCATCCTGAACGGTGCCTTTTTTTTATGGTATGAAGCGAGAGGTCTACTATCTAGACAGGAGTGATAGATTTTTTGCGAAATAGAAAACCTAGGCACTGCAATGACGATATGCGAATCAAAATAAAACTCATATTGGAACGATGTTTGTAAATTGTTGTTTTTGCTTGTTGTCAGTGTTTTTGTCAAGTTGGCTTATGTTGTGCAATCCAGTAATGAAAGCTAGACGTCATTCATTTTGGTGTATTGGAGGTAAGACATGACAGATCCTAAAGCGCAAATGGCAGCCCGAATTAAAGAAGCTCGAGAGTGGAAAGGGCTGACTCAAGTTCATATGGCTCAGCAACTTAAAGTTGCACGACAAACGTATCTAGATTTAGAAACGGGAAAGACCGAGCCGAAGGTACGTATGCTATCTGAAATATCTGAAATTACTGAGCGGCCACTAACTTGGTTTGTATATGGTGATGAAGGTATAGAAATTTTGGAAAGTGAATACAAAGAAGAAATCGATCGACTATTGCAATATTTTAGTCGACTTCCTCACTCGGCAAGAAATGTTATTTTACAGCAAAGCATTAATCTTGCTGGCTTTATGGCGGAGTATACGCGAGCCCTGACTCAAAAAGATAAATAGTTTTCAAAATGATGTACGGATTGCTTGTATGCATTACAATGCAAACATCAAGCTTTACTGCCTTTTTTGATAGACAAGTAATGTATGGATTCACGTTTTATGCTCATTTTCCGTGAATTATGGCGACTCTGTTAGATAATTTGCTGCTTTTTCAATGTTATGGCATACCAAGGTAGTTTTACTCTCGGTGGCACAATCAGCGAAAAAGGTGATTAACTAACAGAGGGTAGCCTAGTGGAGTTCGCGAAATTACAAATTGCATCCAAGATTCGTGAAGCACGCGAATGGAAGGATCTGTCTCAGGTTGTAATGGCTAAAAAGCTCGATATTGCGAGGCAAACCTATTTAGATCTTGAATCTGGTAAAACAGAGCCAAGGATCACAGCGTTACTCAAGATTGCGCAATTAACCGATCACCCTATTGAGTGGTTTATTGGTGATATCTCTGCTGAACAAGGCGGTGGGGATGACTATTGGCGTGAATTGTCAGGTTTGTATATCAAGTTGCCAGAGCCTTTAAAAACAGCCATGCTAAAATCGCATTTATCGCAAGTGCAGGCTTGTATTGATCATATTTCAGCGTCGAAATGACGGAAATAAAAAGCAGCCTTAGGCTGCTTTTATATCGTTATGCTACTAGAGGCTATTGTGCGAGGAAAAATTGATAGGCTGGATTGCCTGTCTCATCCTTCCATTGATAGCCAAGTTCTCTTAAGTGACTAGTGAAAGAGAGTAGATCTTTGTCCTCTAATTCAAAACCACATAAAACACGTCCGTAATCTGCCCCATGATTACGATAGTTAAATAGACTGATATTCCAGTGTGTCCCCAATGTATTGAGGAACTTTATGAGTGCCCCTGGGTATTCTGGAAATTCAAAACTGTACAGGCGTTCACTGAGTGGTTTGGCTGGGCGACCGCCGATCATATAGCGCACGTGTACTTTTGCCATTTCATCATCAGATAGATCGACAACCGGATAGCCACCTTTGCGTAGATCTTGGATGATGCTATCTAGCTCTTCTTGTCCTTGTAGTAGGCGTACCCCGACAAAGACATTCGCGAGAGTGTCATCATTGTGGCGATAGTTAAACTCTGTGACCGCTCGCCCCCCCAATATATGGCAGAAATCAAGGAATGCACCAGGTCGTTCAGGAATGGTAACAGCGAGTAGACCTTCCCTTTTTTCACCGAGTTCACAGCGTTCTGAAACATAGCGTAAACCATGGAAATTCAGGTTTGCGCCAGATAGTACAGCGGCAAGTTGTTTGTCTTTTAGCTGATGGATATCAGCATATTTTTTCAATCCTGCCAGTGCCAGTGCGCCAGAAGGCTCGGCAATGGCGCGGGTATCTTCAAAAATATCTTTCACCGCAGAGCAGATCTCATCGCTGCTTACCGTGATTGAGTCATCAAGGTATTGCTGGCATAACCGGAACGTTTCCTCGCCAATACGTTTAACAGCAACCCCATCCGCGAACATACCGACCTGATCTAACGTCACGGGCTGGCCTGCATCTAATGCAGCATGAAGACACGCTGAATCCTCGGCCTCAACACCAATCACTTTAATTTGTGGCATGAGCTGTTTAATCAGTACCGCGACACCTGCGGCTAAACCGCCACCTCCGACTGGTAAGAAAATATAGTCGAGGTGACCATTTTGCTGAACTAGCTCGACCCCTATCGTTCCCTGGCCTGCAATGACTGCGGGATGATCGAAAGGCGGAATAAAGGTATAGCCATGTTGTGCTGCCAGTATTTCAGCTTGGGCTTTCGCTTCATCAAAGTTACTGCCATGTAAGACGACAGTGCCGCCAAAACTGCGTACAGCATCGACTTTGATGTCCGGTGTAGTGCGTGGCATCACAATGGTGGCTGACACGCCAAGGTGCTTGCCTGACATGGCTAACCCCTGGGCATGATTACCCGCTGAAGCGGCGATCACCCCAGCTTGGCGCTGGCTAGGTGTCAGTTGGGTCATCATGTTGTAAGCCCCGCGTAGCTTAAACGAGTGAACTGGCTGACGGTCTTCCCGCTTAAGTTGTACGTGGTTGCCTATCCGCGCTGCCAGACGATCCATCGTTTGTAGTGGGGTGACTTGCGCCACCTCATACACTGGTGCACGGAGAATATCGCGAAGGTAATCGGCTCCGCTTAACAGCTCTACATCCTTGGCCTGGGTTACTTCGCTCATTATGTTTTATCCTTCTAGCTTCGATATATCACGTACAGCCCCTTTATCGGCACTGGTTGCGAGGTTGGCATAGGCACGCAGGGCAAATGATACTTCGCGCTGACGGTCAACAGGTTTCCAGCCTTGCTGATTAGCTGTAAGGCGTCGGCTAGCAAGCTCAGATTCTGTTATCTGGAGGTCGATGTTACGATTGGGAATATCTATCGCAATGGTATCGCCATTTTGGATTAAACCTATGGTGCCACCGTTAGCGGCTTCTGGTGATACATGGCCAATTGATAAGCCGGATGTGCCGCCAGAGAAGCGACCGTCAGTGATTAACGCGCACTCTTTGCCCAAGCCCATCGATTTAAGGTAAGTGGTTGGGTACAGCATCTCTTGCATACCAGGGCCACCTTTCGGGCCTTCGTAGCGGATCACCACCACATCACCCGCTTTCACTTTCCCACCCAAAATCGCTTCAACGGTACTTTCTTGGCTTTCAAAGACTACCGCAGGGCCTGTAAAGGTTAGGCAGCTTTCGTCAACCCCAGCTGTTTTTACAATGCACCCGTCGAGTGCCATGTTGCCAGACAGAACGGCTAAGCCGCCTTCTTGGCTAAAGGCATGTTCTTTATTACGGATACAGCCATTCTCACGATCATCATCTAGGCTATCCCAACGGCAATCTTGTGAAAATGCTTTCGTGGTACGGATCCCGGCAGGACCCGCTCGGAAGAAGGATTTCACGTCCTCTGATTTTGTCTGCACGATATCGTAGTGTTTGAAGCTTTCTGAAAATTGTTCACCAAGAATGTTATAGCAGTCATTGTGGAACAGGCCAGCGCGATCGAGCTCGGCTAAAATGCTGTATACCCCACCCGCGCGGTGAACATCTTCCATGTGGTATTTGGGTGTCGATGGTGCAACTTTACATAATTGCGGTACACGACGAGACATCTTATCGATATCTTCCATGGTGAAGTCAATTTCGCCTTCTTGCGCTGCGGCTAGTAGGTGAAGCACGGTGTTGGTGGAGCCGCCCATCGCAATATCCAATGCCATCGCATTTTCAAAAGCCTTCTTGGAGGCGATATTGCGTGGCAATGCACTTTCGTCATCTTGCTCGTAGTAACGTTTGGTCAGCTCAACCACACGCTTACCGGCATTAACAAATAGTTGCTCACGATCAGCATGGGTAGCGAGCATTGAACCGTTACCAGGCTGACTTAATCCTAAGGCTTCAGTTAGGCAATTCATTGAGTTTGCGGTAAACATGCCTGAGCATGATCCACAAGTTGGGCAAGCTGAGCGCTCGATCTGCTCGCTTTGTTCATCAGAGACCGTTGGATCGGCACCTTGGATCATGGCGTCAACCAGGTCAAGTTTTAGGATCTGGTCTGATAATTTGGTTTTACCGGCTTCCATCGGACCGCCTGAAACAAAAATCACTGGAATATTCAGGCGTAACGATGCCATCAGCATCCCGGGGGTGATTTTGTCACAGTTTGATATACACACCATGGCATCAGCACAGTGGGCATTCACCATATACTCAACCGAGTCGGCAATCAGCTCTCGTGATGGCAAAGAGTAAAGCATGCCGCCATGACCCATGGCGATACCATCATCAACAGCAATCGTATTGAACTCTTTGGCAATACCACCAGCCTCTTCAATTTCACGGGCGACTAGCTGGCCGAGATCTTTAAGGTGGACATGGCCGGGAACAAATTGGGTGAAAGAGTTAACCACGGCAATGATTGGTTTACCGAAATCTTCATCTTTAACGCCTGTAGCGCGCCAAAGGGCACGGGCACCAGCCATATTGCGGCCGTGAGTAGTAGTAGCGGAACGGTACTTGGGCATAACAAAAAAATCCTTTTGCTTTGTTGCAGTCTGCCCGCGCTGACGCAGGCAGGCTTATGTTTTTACTTAACGTCTGATGGGTAGATTAGGTCTAACCAACCCCACTTGTCTTCGGTTGTGCCATTGAACAAACCGAAATAGGCTTCTTGTACCGCTTTGGTAATTGGCCCACGCTTGCCTTCACCAACTGCGATCTGATCAACACTGCGAACGGGCACGATTTCAGCGGCTGTTCCGGTCATAAACACTTCATCTGCTAGGTAAAGTGCTTCACGGGCAATGTTTTCTTCACGGATTTCATAACCCATTTCTTTGGCTAGGATCATGATTGTATCGCGCGTAATTCCCGGCAGAATCGCGCTGGTAGCAGGAGGCGTGGACAATACGCCGTTACGAACGACAAAGATATTTTCCCCTGCCCCTTCAGACAGGTAACCATCAACACTGAGTGCGATACCTTCAGCGTAGCCATGGCGACGCGCTTCACTGCCAACCAGCAGGGATGATAGGTAATTACCACCCGCTTTTGCAGCGGTTGGAATGGTATTTGGGGCTGCACGGTTCCAGCTCGAAATCATCGCATCAACACCGCTTTCAAGGGCTTCTTCACCTAAATACGAACCCCAAGGGAAGGCGGCGATGATCAGCTCCATTTCGGTGTCTGTTGGCGGACAAACGCCCAAACCGACATTGCCAACATAACCAAGTGGACGGATATAGGCGGATTCTAGTTTGTTGGCGCGAATGGTTTCACGGCAAAACTCCATTAGCTCTTCTGAGCTATAAGGAATCGGAAAACGGTAGATCTTGGCTGAGTTTTTCAAACGGTCCATGTGCTCTTTATGACGGAACACTGCTGGGCCATTTGGTGTGTTATAACAACGGATGCCTTCGAAGACGGAGGTACCGTAATGCATCGCATGAGTAAGTACATGGACATTGGCCTCTGCCCAAGGAACCATTTCACCATTGAACCAAATAAAATCCGCTGTATTTGCCATGTTTTGTTCCTTCCTTAAAAACTAGTCTTGGTTTTCTAATAGTGTGGTGTTGACGGTACGAATATCCCAAAGCTTTTCGATTTGGTTGATAAGCGTGGTGATAGGACGATCACTATCTACGATAATATGGATACTGGCTATCTTGCTCTCATGGTTTTGTGTTGCATCTACCTTTTTGATAATAAAACCACGGTGGCGAATAACGCGCAAAATTCGTTCAAGTAATACTGGCTTATCATCGGCCTTGATGTCGAGTAAATATCGTTCCATTAGGTATTCTCCAGCATATCTTGGTTTGCAGCGCCTGGTGGGACAAGTGGCCACACGTTTTCTTCTTCCGAGATCAGTACATGCAATAAATATGACGTCTTACTGGCCAACATTTCTTGGAGTGCTGGATCAACTTCTTCTTTGGTCGTAATTGTCTTACCTGGAATATCAAAGGCTTCGGCCAATTTAATGAAATCAGGATTATCATCAAGAATGGTTTCACTGTGGCGACCATCAAAGAACAGTGACTGCCATTGGCGTACCATACCAAGACGCTGGTTATTGATTAATACTATCTTAACTGGAATTTGACGACGCTTTAGCGTGCCAAGCTCTTGAATGTTCATCATAAATGAACCATCACCGGTAATCAGGATTGATTCGTCATCAGGACGAGCAACTTTGGCGCCCATCGCTGCAGGTAGACCAAACCCCATGGTGCCAAGTCCAGCCGAGGTGATGTAGTTCTGCGGTGCTCGAGGCTGAATGTGCTGAGCGGCCCACATTTGATGCTGACCGACGTCAGTTGAAACCATGCTACTGTCGGGCATCATGTCCGACAGCTGCTTTAGCAGTAACGGAGCATAGATCAGATCGCCAGGGTGATCGTAGCGCCACTTGCCATCACGGCGTAGTGTTTCGCTGTATTCAACCCAAGGGGTAATATCTTGTGCAAGCTCTAACTGTGGGAGAATGACGTTAATGTCACCTCGTAAAGGTGCATCGGCATGACGCAGCTTGTTGAATTCAGCCGCATCAATATCAATGTGGATCACTTTGGCATGCGGGGCGAAGGTATCTAATTTACCGGTTACTCGATCATCAAAACGAGCCCCAACAACAATCAGCAAATCACACTCTTGGACGATTAGGTTGGCAGCCTTGGTTCCATGCATGCCGAGCATTCCCAAGTAGTGTGGGTCGTGACGCTCAATACTGCCAAGCCCTTTTAAGGTACTTACCGATGGCATCGGGTTCATGCTAAGAAAGCCACGAACCGTGTCTGTTGCTTTGGCTATTTGCACGCCGCCACCGACATACATAACAGGGCGTTGGCTTTGCGATAAAACGGTTTGAGCGACAGTAACAGCATCAGCTGAGGCTACAGGGATCGCTGGTGGTGTAATCGCCGGTAAGAGCGCTGTTGGCGCTTGGGCGAGTTGTACATCTTTGGCAATATCGACAATAACAGGACCTGGTCGTCCCGTATTGGCGACAACGAATGCTTCCGCAAGGGTTGGTGCGAGTTCATTGATATCGGTGACGAGATAACTGTGCTTGGTGCAAGACAGCGACATCCCGATCACATCCATCTCCTGAAACGCATCAGTACCTATATGTGAACTCGCAACTTGTCCAGTAATGGCCACTAGTGGCACTGAATCAAGAAAGGCATCGGCAAGGCCTGTGACGAGGTTAGTCGCGCCAGGGCCCGATGTTGCCATACACACAGCCACTTCTTGTGTTGCTCTTGCCATGCCGATAGCTGCCATGACTGCCCCTTGTTCGTGACGGCACAAGATGTGCTCGACGCCACCATCATATAGGGCATCGTAGATAGGCATGATAGCCCCACCCGGATAGCCAAATATGGTTTTGATCCCCTGCTGTTGCAGCGCATGTACGACTAACTCTGCTCCTGTCATCGCTGCTCTCCCGTTCCTTGCTTGCGATTGCTGATATTGTGATCAGCATGTTCCTATCTGTGTTAAAAAAAAGCCCCCGAACCGGTTGGGTGCGGGGGCTTTTCTGCGTAGTTGTGTTTGTTGCTAATTTACGCCTACCAGCCCCTGTCGCGGTGAAATAATCACCACGATGACGTTAATAATGAGCATGAGTGCTTTGGCAGTAAATTGCATCGACTGTCTGTCCAGTTTTATTGTTTATGTTTTGCTTTACCTAAGTGGTAACACAGATGTCGCTCGCATGACAAGAAAAAACTATAAATTATTTTGCAAACTTACTGCATAAATAGGCTATTGATGAAACGTAATTTACTATTTCTATTAACTTATTCGGTCAAAGTATCACCAGGGTGATTAATCATGAGTCTTGCGATTGTCCATAGCCGTGCTTGCGTTGGGGTGAGTGCGCCAGCGGTCACTGTTGAAGTGCATATTAGTAATGGGATGCCAGCTCTTGCGCTTGTTGGCTTACCTGAAACCAGTGTTAAAGAGGCAAAAGATCGCGTTCGCAGTGCAATTGTTAATGCCAATTTCGAGTTTCCCTCCCGCCGTATTACCGTCAATCTCGCACCGGCTGATCTCCCTAAAGAAGGGGGGCGGTTTGACTTGCCGATTGCACTTGGCATTCTTGCCGCATCAGGGCAAATTCCTGCAAATAAGCTGCAAGATTATGAATTTTTAGGGGAGCTGGCTTTATCCGGTGAGCTGAGGCCGGTGAAAGGAGCCTTACCTGCAGCGTTAGCAGCGAAAGAATCTGGACGTTGCTTAATCGTACCTGATGATAATGGTGAACAAGTTGCGCTGGTGGCAAAAGAGCGCCATAAGTCAGCGGCGGATCTTCTTGCGGTCTGTGCGCATTTGAGTGGCCAACAACAATTAGCGTTACATTTTCGACATCATGAAGACGTAGCTGAAGAACCGCAGTTTTTCGCCCGAGATATGCAAGATATTATTGGTCAGCAACAAGGTAAGCGTGCCCTCGAAATTGCTGCGGCTGGTGGACATAACGTATTGTTTCTTGGTCCGCCAGGAACGGGGAAAACAATGTTAGCTTCTAGGTTGCGTGACTTGTTACCTGAGATGAGTGTGTCCGAGGCAATGGAAACGGCAGCCGTTGCCTCATTGACCACACAATCTATCCACGAGGGTAATTGGCGACAGCGGCCATTTCGGACTCCTCACCATTCAAGTTCGATGGCGGCGTTAGTCGGAGGGGGATCAACCCCGCGCCCTGGCGAAATATCATTAGCCCATAACGGCATTCTATTTTTAGATGAAATGCCAGAGTTTGAGCGTAAGGTGCTCGACTCATTGCGTGAGCCGTTGGAGTCCGGAGAGATTGTGATCTCCCGAGCCACCAGCAAAACCAACTTCCCTGCCCGCTTTCAGCTCATAGGAGCGCTGAACCCAAGCCCCACCGGCTATTATGAAGGAAGCCAATCACGCACTAACCCTCAGGCCATTTTACGTTATCTTAGCCGGTTGTCTGGCCCTCTGTTAGACCGCTTTGATATGTCGATTGAAATTCCGGCTTTGCCTCGGGGGACATTGGCGGAAGGTGGTGAGCGCGGTGAGCCAAGCACGGTGATCCGTCAGCGTGTACATCAAGCCCGTACGACTATGTTAGCGCGAGGCGATAAAATTAATGCATTATTGTCGACCCGTGAACTCGATCTTTACTGTGAGCTGGATAAGTCCGATGCGGAGTTTCTTGAAACGGCCTTACATCAGTTAGGGCTCTCTATTCGTGCTTATCACCGCATAATAAAAGTGGCGAGAACGATTGCCGACCTCGCAGGGAAAGAGCAGATTGAGCGCGGGCATTTAGCGGAAGCATTAGGATATCGAGCGATGGATCGGTTGCTAAAACAGCTTTCGGCGCAGGTGATCTGATGGCGTAACGATTAAAAAGTTTGATAACCATTTAGGCTTCCCCCTAAGCTATTTGAAATAGCTGCGGGGGAGCATTATCGGGTTAGCCTGTGTGCGGATTAATCTTTGTTTTGATTATTATCTTCTGCTGTGTGACTTTCTTCGTGGCCTTTGTCTTTTTTGTCGTTACAACCCATCATTTTCATCATCATGAACATCATAACACCACAGAAAAGCAGTTGAATTGTGATGCCACTAACAGCTGCCAGCGTAAAGTTACCTACTAGCAGAAAGTAAGCTAACGGTAAGCCTAAACATAGTGCACAGATAATTTTACATAGTTTCTTAGTGTTGCTGTTCATGTTGATACGACCTTGCTTTCTTAATATGTTTTATATAGTAATGTTTACCTTTACTGTAAGGTAAACCTAATTTGGCTAAAATTTTGGACTACAGCTTTTGCTTTATTTCATCAAGTTCATCTGCGGTGATTTCGCCTCTGGCAAATCGTTTTTTAGCGATATCGAGAGCCGATTCAGCTGCTGCTGGCGGTCGTGTCCCAGAGAAAGCCAGATAAATAATCCCTCCAAAAAATAGCGCCATTGAGATTGGCATAAACCAACTGAATTCATGAAAACCGTGCATTGTGTGACCTCAATAAATTTAATGATTGTTCCTGAGTAAGTGGAATGAATCTTGAGGTTTCCCCTAACTGTAAGGTCAAGGTTGTTTTTCAATTAATTACAAAAAACTGATGGGCATTAAAAGCTGGTTGAGGTATCGACACCGATAAACTGAAAATAGACGCTGCGTGTGCAGCCACAGTAGTGATCGGTGCTTTAGCAATGATACGGCTAAAATTTTTAAGTTTTAGATATTAGAGAGGTAAGCATGTTTAACATCAGTCAGGTATCAAAACAAACTGGGCTGTCGAGCAAGACAATTCGATATTATGAAAGTATTGGGCTAATTAGCACACCGCCACGTGCCGAGAATGGATATCGTTTTTTTAATCAAAAAATTATGGATGAGCTGAAATTCATAGTAAAAGCAAAGCAAGCTGGTTTTAACTTAGAAGAATCAAAGCAGTTACTGGATTTGCAACGAGCAGAGGACCGCATTAGCGGTGATGTTAAAGCACTCACGTTGCATAAAATATCCGAGGTTGAAGAGCGGATTGCACAGCTAAATTCAATGCTGACACTATTGAAAGGTTTAGCGGATAAATGCCCTGGTGGAGAATCACCTGATTGTTCTATTATCGACTCGCTGGCGGATAAGAGTGTTCGTGAGTGAATCGCAGATTAAAAAAGGGCCATTTGGCCCTTTTCTATTTATGGTGTTGTCGCTGGTGTTATTTCGTTAGCAGGAAATTAACCAGTTCAAAGTATTCATCGGCAGAGCGCACTTTACCCGTTTGCACAAGGTACTTGTTGTTAACTACAACCGCTGGTACGCCAGTCAGGCCACTGTCTTGGAAGGCTTTGTTAAAGCGGTTCACCATTGAGTTCACTGCAAAGCTATTGAATGCACCATCAAAATCCTCAGCACTCACACCTTCATCAATGAAGATCTGGCGAAGCTCTTGATCATTGCGAGGTGGCTTTTGCATGTCGTGGATACGAGCAAACAACACGGGTGTCATTTTATCATCAATATTGAGCGCCACAGAGGTTGCGTATGCCTTGCTCATTGATTTACCCATTGAACCACCCATGAATGAAACATGGCTTTTCTGTAGTTTTGCATTGTCTGGCAGGGTCTTTTTCAACTGCTGGATCATTGGTTCAAAACTATTACAGTGTGGGCAATAAAATGAGAAAAATTCGGTCACAATAGGGCTGCTGCTTTGCGGCAAATCCAAGACTTTATAGTGATCGCCTTCGTTGAATTTAGCTGCCTGTACAGAAACAGACAATAAAGCGACGCTTACAAACGCCAAAATTTTCTTAAACATGTTTCGATTAACTCCCTGATAAAAATCTAATATATGGGTTTATTTATATTTGGTTTACTTACCACTGCGGCATTAGCTGCAGTGATGGTTCATGTAACGCCGCCAGTTGTTCTTTAAATGACAGCACTTGCCCTTCCCAGTATTTTGGATCTGCAAACCACGGAAAAGCCAACGGAAAGGCTGGGTCTTGCCAACGTCGAGCAAGCCAGGCCATGTAGTACACCATTCTAAGACCGCGTAAAGGCTCAATCAGTTTCAATTGTGATTGGTCAAAATCGGCAAATTCTGAATAAGCTTCTAAAATAATGTCCAGTTGAGCAATCTGGTCGTGCCGATCCCCATTCAGCAGCATCCATAAATCCTGAATGGCTGGCCCATTACGGGCATCATCAAGATCGACAAATAATGGGCCATCACGCCATAAGATATTACTTGGATGACAATCGCCGTGAAGGCGAATGGGTTGCCAGTTGGTATTCCAGTGTTGCTCTAGCTCTTTGATTAGTAAATCCAAGTCTGAAAAGAAGACTGTTTTCAAATGATCGGGAATTAAGTCCGAGTGCTCTAGCGTTTGGCGAGGTTGATATAGGTATTCATCAAGCCCGATAGTCGGCCTATTTTTAAAGGTTTCTTTCTGGCTTGCGCGGTGAATTCGGCCGAGAAAGCGTCCAACCCATTCAAGCTGGTCAAAGTTATCCACTTCGAACTGGCGACCGCCAAGGCTTGGAAATAGCGCAAAACGATGCCCATTGTAGTGATGCAGGGTTTGACCATCGATAATGATGGGGGCAGCAACGGGGATCTCTTGTTCTGCTAACTCTAAAGTGAACTGGTGTTCTTCTGCTATCTGGGCATCAGTCCAGCGTTGAGGGCGGTAGAATTTGGTGACATAGCGGGCACCGTCTTCGGCGGTAAATTGGTAAACTCGATTCTCGTAGCTATTCAGTGCCAATAACCCTGATTCGGCGCGGATCCCTGTGGTATCAAGGGCGTCGAGGAGTAAGTCAGGGCTGAGGTCTGCGAAGCTAAAGCCGTTATGTTGTGTCATGAGACTGGTTCCGCAATAAAATTATATCAATTGTTGTCGAGTATATACCCAAGTGAGTTCAAGGTGTTTGTTCTACGAGAATTTCTTAGTGGGTATAGCATAATCAAAAAGGGCCGTTTCCGGCCCTATCTTTACATTAGTTTGCGTAACTCACGTGCTAGCGCAATTCACCGATAAACCGACTCTCAGTACTCAGTTGAGTATTATCACCACGGGTTAGGGTAAAGGTAATATCAGCGATAGGTGCTTGCAGAACGTATGGATCAACCCCAAGGCTGACAGGTAAAGTAAAGACTTCTCCAGCTTTTACTTTAACGGTTTGCCGTCCATACCACTCTATCTCTTCAAGGCCAGAAACCGATAATGTAAAGGTGGCTGGTTGTTGGGTCTTATTGAGGATTTTTAGGGTATAGGTATTCTCGATCAGCCCTTCGTTATTGATACGATACAGCTGGTTACGATCACGTAAGACATCCAGCCCCATCGGCTGTATGGAAGCGAATAAGTAAATGAATAACCCTATCATTGCGACCATCACAGCCCCATAGCCAAGTAGCTTCGGGCGCATAATGCTGGTGCGATGGCCTTCAAGCTTGTGCTCGGTGGTATAGCTGATCAACTGCTTTTCATACCCCATTCTATCCATGGTTGCGTCACAGGCATCCACACAGGCGCCGCAGTTAATGCATTCATATTGCAGGCCATCGCGAATATCAATGCCGGTTGGGCAGACTTGGACACATAGATTACAGTCGATACAGTCACCAAGGCCAAGCGCTTTGGGATCTTGCTTACGGGAACGAGGGCCGCGTGATTCTCCACGGTTTACATCGTAGCCTACAATGTAGGTGTCCTTATCAAACATGGCTGATTGAAAGCGTGCATAAGGGCACATGTGGATACACACAATGGAGCGCATCCACCCTGCATTGGCATAGGTACAAAGTGTAAAGAATACCACCCAAAATGCAGCCCAGAAGCTCGTACTGAAGGTAAAGAACTCTACCACCAATGTTTTAATCGGCAAGAAATAGCCGACGAAGGTCAATCCGGTCAGTAGCGCGACGGCTATCCAAGCGAGATGTTTAAGCGTTTTACGAAATAGCAGTTTTCCTGTTGGTGCTAATGTATCTTGCTTGCGTCGCTTATTGGCAGAGCCTTCGAGCTTTTCTTCGAACCAGATGTAAATGAAGGTCCAAACGGTTTGTGGGCATAAGTAACCACACCAAACTCGCCCTAGAAAAGTGGTAATAAAGAAAAGAGCAAAAGCGGCAACGATAAATAAGACAGCTAACAAGGTGAGATCTTGTGGCCATAAGGTGGTACTAAAAAAGTTAAATTGCTGTTGGCCAATATCTAATAAGATGGCTTGGCGATCACCATAGGGTATCCAAGGGATCCCCATGAACAACAGCATCAAAAACCAGCCCATTTTTTGGCGTAACTGTTGATATATCCCTTTGACGGCACGCACGTAAATCCGATTGCTTGGATTGAATCGATCGCCGTTACCTTTGTGGGTTTTGGGATTATAGGTTTGCGGGGTGACATCCTTTATTTTGATCTTTTCTTGGCTCATGACATTACTTTCCTTGGCCTCCCACGGGGATTCATGGGAGCTGTCACCGGTACGTTGCCGGCTATGTGTTGTAATCGTTAAGTTGTAATTGGTAAATAAATGTTACCAATAGAGTATAACGTAGCCGCCAGTGAGATTACTCTAGCAAGGTCATAGTTTGGGCTGCTGGTTGTATTAAGCGGGGTAATTATGAGGCAGGGACGCGTGGGAATTGCTAAAAGATAATACAAGCAGGCTGAGCAACCTGCTCGCATTTATATCTAAGTTATACTATTTGATGATGCCACGAGCACGTAAAATGGCGGTTTTGAAATCATCTTCGCAATCTTTCGCAATGCCAGGGATCATTTCCTGTTTGTCGCTATTTCGCATTTTAAGGTGATAAATCAATACATCATCGGTTAATGCTTCAAGCTTACCTTGGTACTGAGCTTCTTGTGCGAGTTTTAGCAGGAATTCGACGAGATTAAGATCAGGGTCTTTTTGCCATTCAGGGTGTAAAAGCTCTATTAATTCGTTAACGCGGTGGGTTTTCATTATCTACTCCACAAAATAAAGGCTGAGTGAATCTCTGGGATTCTATAATCATAATTTTTGTAGGGGTAACGGTATAACAAACCGGATCGCGATACAAATAAAAGGCAGCCTTGTCTGGCTGCCTTTATGCCTTACGCTGCCTGCTCATCACCACAGAGTCGGGTTGATGGGGTCAGTGTCTTTTTGACCGGGTTTGTCGAGAGCACTTCAACGGAAGCCGTTGTTTTTTTTGCTTTGAAAACCGGAGCATGAGAGGTAGTACGTAAACGTGAAGGGCTGCGAGGAGCGCAGGTCCTGACAAAAGAGGCTGGGCGCATGATTCACCTATAGTCAGGCACTTCCATGGCCAAAGTTAATAACACAGTTCCCGCTTGCTGATTGTTGGCAATGCCGATCCTATACGGGAATACTGATGGGTTGTTTTTTCGCCGCGAGAATAGCAATAAGCTATTCTCAAGTCGAGGGTTTATTGACCGTTTTATGGGGTGATTTATTCTGTTTTTAAAATGATAAAAAGGATAAATGTTAGCGAGCTACTCATCTGTGAAGATTAGTTGTTTATCGCTTTGTACTTTATGGTCTAATGCAGCCTTGCTGGCAATAAATGTCTGCTTGGAACGAAACTTGGCAGAACAATAACTACAGCCTTGGAGGGAATGATGGAACAGAATCAACCGCGTTTGGTAACCAGCCGTAACCTGTCTTACAAATTAGCTGAGTCCATTGGGCAGCAAATTCTACGTGGTGAGACAGCACCTGGGGAGATTCTGCCTGGTGAAGTGGAGCTCGGGGAAATGTATGGGGTAAGTCGAACTGCCATACGAGAAGCGATAAAAATGTTGGCGGCTAAAGGGATGGTATTGCCACGGCCCCGCATTGGTACTCGGGTACTACCAAAACGTAACTGGAATTATTTGGATCAGGACTTATTAGCTTGGTTGAACTTCGACCAGCATGAAGATTTGGTCAGTGAGTTTCAGAGTGTACGTATTTCACTCGAGCCGGAAGCGGCAGCTTTGACCGCGGTGAATGCAAGTGATGAAGATCGAGAAGAGTTATGTGCATTGATGGAAGAAATGCATGCTCTGGGGCAGCACTTTGATCAAGAACGTTGGATTGAGGTCGATACCCGTTTTCATCAATTAATCTATTTTGCTTCGGGGAATCACTTTATTAGCCCGTTTGGTAATCTGTTTAAAGCTGTATTTGAAAGTTACTTCCGGATCATTACCCGTGAACGATTATTAAAGCTTGATATACATCAGCGGATAGTTGACGGCATCATGGAGCGAAACCCTGATGTTGCTCGCCAGGCAACGATTGAATTACTAAAGTAGTTTGCCCTTAGCCGAACCGTGAAAAACGAAGCCATTGCTTCGTTTTTTTATATCTGTGATATATCGCATAGGAAGTAGTTGCAGCAATGGTCGATTGTCTGAGATATTAATTAACTTTCATATCTTTTTAGTATGACAGCTATATGGGCTGCGTAGCTAAGCAAAGGAGATGCTTTAAATGTCATTGTTTCGGAAAAGCCTAGCCAGTGTTGGGGTTGGTGCTGCACGTGTTGATGCCGTAGTGCAGCATGATGTACTGATCCCTGGTGATATTCTTAATGTCGATGTTCAAGTGTATGGCGGAAAGGTTGAGCAGAACATTGATAATATACATCTTCGCCTTTGCTGCTGTTATGAAGAAGAGGTTGAGGTTAGCCGTGGCGAGAGCCAGCACCGTAAAGAAAAAGTTAGTCAAACATGTACCCTAGCAGAGTGGTCTTTGCCTTATGCCATCACCATTTCGGCTGAGGAAGAGCGGCACTTTGAGGTGGCGCTGTCGTTACCTTTTAATACCCCTATCACTATTGGTGATACCAAGGTGTGGCTAGAAACTCAACTTGATATACCAATGGCTATCGATCCTAAAGACAGGGATAGCTTAACTGTCCGCCCTGATCCACTAATGGATGGTGTTTTTACGGCATTAGAATTGGCGGGCTTGCGCATCCGCCAAGTTGAATGTGAAGCGGCTGATGGCTTTGCTCTCCCCTTTGTTCAAGAATTTGAATTTGTCCCCGTGTCTGGGCCTTATCATGGTCGCTGGCGTGAACTTGAAGTGGTTGCTTACCGGGATGAAGATAAGCTGCAGTTATGGTTTGAAGTCGACCGACGTCAACAGGGCTTATCTGGCATGTTAGCGGGTTTATTAGGTCGGGGGGAGCTGAAGCGCCATTGTGTACTCCCTGCGGATTTACACCCCCAGCAAGCGGGTGAGCAAGTAATAGCGTATTTAGATCAGGTAACCTAAACCAGCTACCGGTTAAAACAAAAACAATCTCAGCGTACACATGTAAGCTAAACTGTGACATACTGCTTATCTATTGAGCTTTAACTCTATTTATGGGATTAAACAAATGGATAAGCAGCAAGCTGCAAGTTCGAGCTATTCGATTAAAGAGGAAGTAGCTAACAGCATAAGTCATGGGCTGGGCATGGTTTTTGGTATTGTTGGCTTGGTGTTGCTATTAATTCAGGCGACTCAGGCGAATGCCGATATGCTGAGTATTGCCAGTTTGAGCATTTATGGCGTAAGCATGATTGTGCTGTACCTTGCTTCGACGCTATATCATGCAATTCCTTTTGAGCGCGCAAAGCGAGCACTGAAAACCTTTGACCACTGCGCGATCTATCTTTTGATCGCTGGTACTTATACCCCTTTTCTTCTAATCACCCTACGCACGCCGCTGGCGATGACACTGATGGCGGTGATTTGGGGGATTGCATTTATCGGTATTGCCCTGAAAATTGTCTTTGTCTATCGCTTTAAGCGCTTGTCTTTGGTGACTTACCTAACCATGGGGTGGTTATCATTAATTGCTGTTTATCAGCTAGCGCTTTCGCTCTCGACGGGAGGCTTGGTATTACTCGGGCTTGGGGGGATTATTTATTCCTTGGGTGTCGTGTTTTATGTGAATAAGCGGATTCCTTATAACCATGCCATTTGGCACTTGTTTGTTCTAGGTGGCACCGTTTGCCATTTCTTTGCCATCTACTTTTATGTCAAACCTATCTAATTTATGAGTTCATTGAAAAAGAGAGCCGAGGCTCTCTTTTTTGTTGTGATTAAGTTAGCGGTTACTTACTTCGCTGCCCCTGCAACTAGTCACGCCAAAATGCAGGAAAGAACACGACCAATACGGTAAGGATCTCTAGTCTGCCCATCAGCATACCGAAGCTGAGCGTCCACTTTGCCAAATCAGGCAGGGAGGCGAAATTTCCCGTCGGGCCAATAATATTGCCCATCCCAGGCCCTACATTGGCAACCGCCGTCGCTGCGCCAGTAATACTGGTGACGGCATCAAGCCCCAGCATGCCTAAAATTGCCGCGACAACCACAATGGTGAGGATAAACGTGAGGGCGAAAGCGACCACTGAGCGGACAATACCATCCGTCACTGGTCGGCCATTGTAGCGCTGGATAAATACCCCCGAAGGGTGGATCAACTGCATCATCTGCTTGCGCAGTAAAGCAAAAGCCACCTGAAAACGGAAGATTTTGATCCCACCAGAGGTCGAGCCCGAGCAGCCACCAACCAGCATAATGAAAGCAAAGATGATCGTTGGAAATGGCCCCCATGCAGTAAAGTCATCTAAACCAAACCCCGTAGTGGTCACCACTGAAATAATATTGAATAGCGATACCCTGAACGCGTCAATAAAGGTGTAGTCTTGCTGCCATGTAAGCCATAAAGCAACGGCTAAGCCAGCACTGAAAACCAATAAGGTAAAGCCTCTTACTTGGGCATCTTCCAGAATTGAACGTGTGTCTTTCTTACGTATGGCTTGGACAAACAAAAGGAATGGCAGACCACCCGCAAACATGAAGGCAATCGCTACCCAGTGGGCGCTGTTAGAAAAATGATTCATCGAACCATCTGACGTCGAGTAGCCTCCAGTTGATAGCGTGGTAAAAGCGTGGTTTATCGCATCGAATGTATTCATTCCCGTAAATAAGTAACCAAGAAAGCACAGCCCTGTCAGGCTGAGATACACATTGACGATATTCTTCGCCACGCTTTTGGTTCGAGGTGAGCTTTTATCTGACCAATCGGATGATTCTGTTTGGAATAGACGCATCCCCCCGACATTGAGCATAGGTAAAATCGCAACCCCCATAACAATAAACCCTATACCGCCGAGCCATTGCAGTGTTGAGCGCCACAGCAGAATACTTGGTGCCATGGTATCGAGGCCACTGAGTACGGTTGAGCCTGTGGTGGTGATCCCCGACATGGTTTCAAAGTAAGCATCGGTAAAACTGATGTGGTTGATAAACACAAATGGCAGAGCGGCGAATGCACTGGCGATACTCCACACTAAGGTGGTGATCAGGAACATGTCTCGCACGCCGAGTTTAAATTCACTTGTTCGGCCAAAGGTAAGGCACATGAACGCGACTGCATGGGTAATTAGCACGGCAGTGGCAAAGTCGATAAACCCCTCAGTGCCAGTGACAAAAGCCACTAGCGTGGGGACGTACATGAACAGGGCTATCTTGGATAAGACCAGCCCGATCACGAACAAAATAGGACGATAGTTGACCATAGTATTTATAGGAAGAATGGACTTGGCTGGAATAGACGTTCAACGTCTGGGATGTACTTTTTGTCGACCAAAAACATCACGACATGGTCATTTTGTTCGATAACCGTTCGGTCATGGGCGATAAGCACCTCCTCTCCTCTGACAACGGCACCAATGGTTGTGCCTGGTGGCAGCTTGATCTCTCCCACTGCTTTCCCGACGACTTTAGATGTGCTGGAGTCACCATGAGCAATGGCTTCGATAGCTTCGGCAGCACCGCGACGCAACGATGAAACATTAACGATATCGGCTTTACGTACGTGGGTCAGTAATGCTGATATTGTCGCTTGTTGAGGAGATATCGCAATATCGATTGTACCGCCTTGGACTAAGTCGACATATGCGCCGCGTTGGATCAGTACCATGACTTTCTTGGCGCCCATGCGCTTGGCAAGCATCGCGGACATGATGTTGGCTTCATCGTCATTGGTAACGGCAATGAAAACGTCAATTTGCTCGATATGTTCTTCACTCAGCAGTTCTTGATCGGATGCATCCCCGCAGAAAACTATGGTGTTTTCGAGCATTTCCGACAGGCTTTCAGCGCGATCTGAGTTACGTTCGATGAGCTTTACACTGTAGTTTTGCTCGAGACGTCGAGCAAGGCCTGCCCCGATATTACCCCCGCCGACTATCATCAAGCGCTTATAAGGTTTTTCGAGGCGTTGTAGTTCACTCATTACCGAGCGAATATGGTTACTTGCCGCGACAAAGAATACCTCGTCATCAGCCTCGATAATCGTGGTACCACGCGGGCGAATAGGTTGGCCTTGGCGGAAAATGGCCGCAACGCGGGTATCAATGTGTGGCATGTGTTCACGCAGTGCCGAAAGCGCATTACCTACCAGTGGGCCACCATAATAAGCTTTGACGGCAACAAGGCCGACTTTATCTTCTGCAAAGCCGACAACCTGTAACGCTCCCGGGTACTCAATGAGGCGCTCAATGTAGCCCGTAACGAGCTCTTCAGGTGCAATCAGGTGATCAACAGGCACGGCATCTGATTGGAACAGAAACTCTTTTTCTTTGAGGTATTCAGGAGAACGAATACGTGCAACTCTGTTTGGAGTATTAAATAGAGTAAACGCGATCTGACAAGCGATCATATTGGTTTCATCGGAATTGGTGACCGATACCAACATATCAGCATCTTGTGCCCCAGCTTCACGTAAAGTGCGAGGGTGGCTTGCAAACCCTTGAACGACACGAAGATCGTATTTGTCTTGTAGTTCGCGTAAGCGCTCTGGATCCTTATCGACGATAGTAATATCGTTGTTCTCGCCAACCAGGTTTTCGGCTAATGTGCCACCGACCTGACCAGCCCCGAGAATGATAATTTTCATAGCATATGCCTGATTAATTGAGTCGTTGTAGATTACTACGCTTCTGGGTAGGGATCATTCAGAACACCTCCCATTTAGAGTAACTTAGTTTTCACTGTTGCGGTAAATAGTGATGTTTTAATTGATTCTTATGGCAAAAAAGCGGAACTTGGTCACCAAGTTCCGCTTTTTATTGCGAGCTAATTTAGACTACTTTTTTTATAACAGCGTAGTAAAACCCATCCATATCATGCTCACCCGGTAGGATTTGGCGGCCAGGATTGTTACGGTCGCTGCCAACAAGTTCAGCACCAGATGTACGTTCAAGGAATGCTTTTACCTGCTCGCTGTTTTCTTGTGGTGTGATAGAGCAAGTGGCGTATACCAAGGTGCCACCAGGCTTTAGCTGGTGCCACATGGCGTCAACAATTTCAGACTGTAATTGCGCGAGTGCTTCAATATCATCTGCACGACGTAGCCATTTAATATCAGGGTGACGGCGAATAACACCGGTTGCCGAGCAAGGGGCGTCAAGCAAAATACGGTCGAATTTCTCACCTTGCCACCATTCTTCTGGGTAGCGAGCGTCAGCACAGAGTACTTTGGCATCCAGCTTCAAACGCTGAAGGTTTTCGTGCACGCGCTTCAGGCGATTGTCATCGCAATCAATCGCAACAACTTGGGTCGTTGGCTGGCGTTCCATTATGTGGGCTGTTTTGCCACCTGGAGCGGCGCAGCAATCAAGGATCAGCTCTCCCGCTTGAGGTTGAAGGTATTCAACCGATAACTGAGCCGCAGCATCTTGTACTGAAACCCAACCGTCGGCAAAACCGGGTAATAGGGTAACATCACAAGGCTTATGTAGCTTCAGCGCATCAGGCGCTTCAGGGTGAATATCGGTCTCGATACCTTCTGCCGTCAGTAGCGCACGGTAGCTGTCACGGCCGTGGTGCTGACGGTTTACCCGTAACCACATCGGTGCTTTGGTATTGTTTGCTTCAACAATCGCTTCCAGCTGCTCTGGGTAGCTGCTCTTTAATAGCTTAAGTAGCCAGCTTGGGTGGCCGTAACGGCCTGCATCATGGCTAATCGCTTGTTGGTCGAGTGTGTCTTGCTGGCGCTGGTAATTACGCAAGATGGCATTGATCAAGCCGCGAAGTTGAGGCTTTTTCAAGTTTTTAGTGGCGTTAACGGTTTCTGCCACCGCTGCGTGAGCAGGAATGCGCATATAGCCTAGCTGATAGAGGCCAACCAAAATTAAGTGGTGGAAAACCCGTTGCTTGCCTTTGAGTGGCTTATCCATCAACTGGTTAGTAACCGACTCTAGGCGAGGCAGCCAGCGAAGTACGCCGTAGCATATTTCTTGTAATAGGGCGTGATCGCGTTCTTTTATGTCTTGCTGGGCAGCAGGAAGCGCATTTGATAGGGACTGACCCTGATCAACAACCTGATAGATAACTTTGGCCGCTGCGGCTCTTACATTCATGCGGTTTTCCTGATGTTCTCGACCCACCCTTTACTGGCAGCGTATTGGCTAGGTGTCGTATTCGGTAGTAAAAAGAAGGCCAGTGTTTGCACTGGCCTTGGCGGTGCTTATAAGATAGTGCCTGGTTCAAACCACTCTCGGCGCGAGTTAAGCAAATCTTGTGTTTGCATCGCTTTTTTACCTGGTGGTTGAATTTCGATAAGGCGAAGTGCCCCCTTACCTGTTGCAACAATAATACCTTGTTTGTCGGCAGAGATAATGGTGCCAGGGGCTTTACCATGCTCACCGTCGACAACGGCCACCTGCCATACTTTGACATTCTGTTCGGCCACGGTGAAATAGCTCATTGGCCACGGATTGAATGCACGAACACAGCGCTCAATAGCGGTTGCATCCATGTTCCAATCAATCTTGGCTTCTTCTTTACTGAGTTTCTTGGCGTAGTTAGCTTGTTCATCATCTTGCTTAACAGCAACGGCACTGCCCGATGCGATATCAGCAAGACATGCGATAAGCGCATCAGGGCCTAGACCTGCTAGCTTTTCATACATCGTTGCACTGGTGTCAGTCGCTTCGATTGGCAAGGTGGCTATGCTCAGCATGTCGCCAGTGTCTAGCCCTTCGTCCATCTGCATGATAGTAACGCCAGTTTCGGTATCCCCTGCCCAAATTGAACGTTGGATTGGGGCGGCACCACGCCAGCGAGGTAAGATTGAGCCATGGACATTGATACAACCTAGTTTCGGCGTTTCTAGTACTTCTGTCGGTAGCAGCAGACCATAAGCAACAACAACCATGATGTCAGCATTAAGAGCAGCAAGCTCCTGCTGTGCGTCTTCATTGCGTAGAGAGGCTGGCTGATAAACTGGAATGTTATGCTCAACGGCAATGTTTTTAACTGGGCTTGCAGTTAATTTTTTACCACGGCCCGCAGGGCGGTCGGGTTGAGTATAAACGGCGATAACTTCATGCTGTGAAGACAACAACGCCGCCAGATGACGGGCGGCGAAGTCTGGCGTACCAGCAAAAACAATACGTAGTGATTTGCTCAAGGAGGCCTCTATGACTAGTTTTTTTCGTTAAAACGCTGAATTTTTTCAAGCTTTTGCTTGATACGCTGGCGTTTAAGCGGTGATAGGTAGTCAACAAATAGCTTGCCTGCAAGGTGATCAAGCTCATGCTGAACACAAATTGCCAGTAGATCATCGGCTTCGAAAGTGAACGCGTTACCATCACGGTCAAGGGCTTTCACCGAAACCTCTGCTGCGCGAGGCACGAGGGCGCGGGCGCCTGGTACGGATAGACAACCTTCTTCAATACCGTCTTCACCACGTTTTTCAGTGATTTCAGGGTTAATCAGTACCATCGGTTCATTGCGCTCTTCCGACAGGTCGATCACCACGATACGCTGGTGGATGTCCACCTGAGTTGCTGCAAGGCCGATACCTTCTTCGTCGTACATGGTTTCTAGCATGTCATCGACAATTTTCTGGATCTCAGGGGTGACAGCTTCAACGGGTTTAGCAACGGTACGTAGGCGCTCGTCAGGGAATGTTAATACTTGCAATAAAGACATAGTTACTCGTTTTAAAAGACAGTACTGATAACAGGGGTCACTTAGTTGCTCTAATTCTAGTCATTTTAGCGGTCAAAGAACAGTACTCGATAGCTTCCTTGTTAATCACTGGTGGATTTTTTATTTCCCTCTCGTATTAAACGGGCAATTACGTGAATAATGCAACAGCAATATATGAAAGGAGAGATCTGCCGAAAACTTGCTACTTGATAATCACTGGCGCTAGACAGCCGCTATTAGCAGTGACAGCCTGAATCAATTGGGAAATGTGTTGAATAATAAAGGATGGAGAACATGCTGTTGCGTGTCTTGGTGTTGATATTGGCTTGCTTCAGTTTTATCGGTGGAGCGATGGGCCAACAACTTAAGGTTATAGATGGCGCGCCATCGGTCTACACAGTTAAAAAAGGCGATACTTTATGGGATATTTCATCCTATTTTTTGTCAAGCCCCTGGCTATGGCCTCAACTTTGGCAGGCTAATAGCTATATTAAAAACCCTCACCTCATTTATCCCGGCGATCAAATACATTTGGTTTGGGTCAATGGCCATCCTCAGTTGCGATTGAAAAAGACAGTCAAGCTGTCACCTGAAATTCGGGTGATCCGCGCGCCAATCACAACCATCCAATCGACCTTGATGTTGCCTTATTTGGCTCATGATAAGCTTCTCACGCCAGAAAGCTTAGCTCGCCTGCCGCAAATTACGGGCGAAAGCCGAGCAAAAGGCTATATGGAAAAAGGGGATACCTTATGGGTTGATACCGAATTAGAGCAAGGTGAAGAGTGGTGGGTTTACCGTCCAGATAAATCATTTCGTCGTGATATTGAAAGTGAAGGCGTCAGCCGTGTTATTGCTTTGAAAGAGATTGCTAAAGGAACCGTAGTTGAATACACCGAAGGCCAGAGTGCGATTGAGCTGACGTCTTTTCATCGTGAAGTAAGGCAAAATGATGTTTTGTTGCCTGCCCCTTTAGCCAGTGAAATACTGGATATGAGCTTTTATCCATCCTCTCCCCCTCCATCAAGTAAGGCTGTTGTTTTAGGCCACCTTAGCCATATGAATTATATTGCGACTTACGATGCGGTGGTGATTGATTTAGGGCATTTAGATGGCGTAGAAGCTGGTAATGTATTCCAACTTCATCGAGAAGGTGCCGACGTATCAGGGAAAAAAGGAGACTATCATTATCAGGCGCTAAACAGTAAAACAACCTATTCACTACGTAACGTTCCGATTGGCGAGATTGTCGTGGTTCGTCCTTATGAGCGTTTTAGCCTTGCGGTTGTTACCAAAGCAATTGAACCTTTCGCTGCTGGTGTCATGGCATTACCCCCCTCATCAAATGACTGAACTTGAAGCTTGGCTACAACTTGCGAGTGTCCCTTCGTTGGGTGGTGGTAGGATCCGTCGTTTACTTCAGCAGGCGACCGCTGTTGAGATATGTCGAATGCCATTACCTGAACTTCTTGCTCTTGGTGTGACAGCTCGACAGGCTGAGCGACTGTTGCACCCCAATAAAGCTCGAATCGCTCAAGCTTTGCGTTGGGCTGAGCAAATGAATCAACATATCTTGACGATGAATAGCCTTGCTTACCCTTCTTTACTGAAAGAAATCGCGTCACCGCCCCCGGTTTTATTTATTCGAGGTGAGCCTCACTGGCTTTCAGAACCTCAGTTAGCCGTCATTGGCAGCCGTAGTGCCAGTATTGATGGTCGTGAGTCGGCTTATGAGTTCGCCGCATCACTGGCTGCGGCTAATTATGTTGTAACGAGTGGGCTTGCGCTCGGTATTGATGGGCAGGCACATTTTGGAGCTTTGAAAAATGGCGGGGCGACGATTGCGGTACTGGGCTCTGGGTTAGATAAAGTTTATCCGGCTCGTCACCGAGATCTTGCTAAGCTGATCCCAGAACAAGGTGCTTTAGTTTCTGAATTTTGGCCTGATGAATCACCAAGGCCACAAAATTTCCCTCGGCGTAACCGAGTGATCAGCGGATTGTCAGTTGGCGTATTAGTGGTAGAGGCGGCACAAAAAAGTGGATCTTTAATTACCGCTAATTATGCGCTTGAACAAGGGCGAGAAGTTTTCGCCTTACCAGGCTCTATTCGTCACCCTGGTAGTCGAGGTGGTAATGCGTTAATAAAAAACGGTGCTAAATTGGTAGAAACGCCGGTCGATATCTTTGAAGAGGTCGGTGTACTGACAGAGTGTGTGAAAAGTAATCAGTTAGACTTGCAGTTGCCACAACCTGAAAATGAAGAATTGCCATTTCCAGCGCTGTTGGCTAACGTAGGCAGTGAGGCAACACCCGTAGATGTAGTTGCTGAACGTTGTGGACAACCCATTCATGAGGTCATGATACAGTTACTCGAATTAGAGTTGCTCGGGGTTGTCACTTCGGTACCAGGTGGCTATATCAAAACGAGGAGGGGCTAGTTATGATGGATGTTCTCATGTACCTGTTTGAAACTTATATTCAGAGTGATGCTGAATTGATGGTTGATCAAGACGAGCTTTCTGAAGAATTACTGCGTGCAGGGTTTCATCAGGAAGATATCTATAAAGCGTTATCATGGCTTGAAAAACTAGCTGCATTACAAGAAACTGAAACCACACCTTATATGAATACCAGTGCCATGACATCGGTTCGTATCTATACTGAGCAAGAAATGACTCGTTTAGATATAACCTGTCGTGGCTTTTTGACATACCTAGAACAAATTCACGTACTTGGTGCCGATACACGAGAAATGGTGATTGATCGTGTCATGGAGCTTGATACTGCGGACTTTTCTTTGGATGATCTGAAATGGATTATCCTGATGGTACTATTCAATGCACCCGGAAATGAAAGTGCGTATAGCCAAATGGAAGAGCTGCTTTATGGTATTGAAGACGGGTATATCCATTAATTAACAGGCCTTGGCCGTTGAAGATAGTCGAGCTGTATGTCTGGTAAAATAAACGAGCAACTCTTTTCTGCCCATGAGCATGCCTTGGTACACCCAAAAGAGTGTCCAAGTTGCGGAGCTGAACTGGTGATCCGAAACAGTAAGCGCGGGCCTTTTCTTGGTTGTACAAGCTACCCTGAATGTGACTATATAAAGCCGCTAAATCAAAATGATGGACACATCGTAAAATACCTTGGTCAGCCTTGCCCAGACTGTGGTGAAGAGTTACTGTTACGCCAAGGACGCTATGGCATGTTCATTGGCTGCAGTGGTTACCCTGAGTGCCAGCATATTGAATCACCAGAAAAGAAAAATACGGAAAGTACACATTTAACTTGCCCTGAGTGCAGTAAGGGAAGCTTGATCGAACGTAAATCTCGTTATGGCAAAGTCTTTTATGCCTGCGACCAGTTCCCAGCTTGCCGATTTGCGATTAACCATAAACCCGTCGCGGGTGAATGCCAGACATGCGGGTTTGCTCTGTTACTTGAGAAAAAGTTAGCGAGTGGAAATAAACTGCAGTGTGCCGACCGTAAATGTCATGCTTATCAAACATAAGCGGTTTGTTAAGCCAGATATAAGAAAGCCAGCATAGAATGCTGGCTTTTTTATCTGTATCTAATGCTTCTTAGTGGTGAAGCACTGGGAAAGTTTCAGCGTTGAGCTCTGCGGCTAACTCTTCCAATACTGTTTGTAATGCCTGAGTTGTTTCGGCGCAAATATTGATATGCCCCATTTTTCTACCTGGGCGTTTTTCTTTTCCATACCAATGAACATGGCACTGTGGTGCTGCCAATATAGCTGCTGGTAGTTTGTTTTCACCAAGAATGTTCAACATTGCTGTTGGGCGCAATAAAGCTGTGCTACCAAGAGGAAGGCCTGTAACGGCACGCAAATGGTTTTCAAACTGGCAAGTTTCTGCGCCTTGTTGGGTCCAGTGACCTGAGTTATGAACTCGTGGGGCTATCTCATTAACCAGTAGCGTGCCATTTACATCAAAAAACTCAATGGCTAACACGCCGACATAATCCATCGATTGTGCGAGTGAATGAAACATAGCTTCGGCTTGTGCCTGCAATGCATCGCTATCAGGGAGAGCGGTTGACAGGCTCAGAACACCATCAGTATGAATATTTTCGGCAAGTGGATAAACCGCAATGTTACCGTTTATATCACGAGCGCCAACCAATGAAACTTCACGGTCAAAAGCAACGAACTCTTCAGCGACAATAGCTTGATCTGGGGAGTCGGCAAGGAATTGTGTAATTTCAGCCCAAACTGGTTCGACATCATTTAGCGTTTTAAGGCGCCACTGCCCTTTTCCATCGTAGCCTCCAAGTGCACTTTTTAGCACCATAGGTATGCCAACATGTTCAATTGCGGTTTGAAGTTCATCAAAGCTGCTAACAAGATGGTATTTGGCATTTGCAACATTGGCGGTATCAAGTAATGCTTTTTCTAAGCGGCGATCGCCACCTGCTTTAATAGCTTCTGCTGTTGGCTTGAACTTTCCGCTGGCTTGGCAAATGTCGAGAACTTCGTGAGGAACGTGTTCAAACTCTGCGGTGATCACATCCGCATAGGTGATCGCGGTATCTAAGCCCTTTAACATTAGGTGCTGGGTTAAAGGGTGAACAACGTTACCAGTACTAACATCGTAGGCAAACACTTCGATGTTTAATGGAGCTCCAGCCAATGCCATCATTCGAGCCAATTGACCGGCACCAAGAACCAAAACTTTCATTATGCATCCTCTGCAGGATTTGGGTTGCTTAACACTGTATCGGTTTGCTCTTTGCGGAAGCTATCAACAGCCGCCATTACATTGCTGTCTTGAGTACCAATTATTTGTGCCGCGAGTAAACCTGCGTTTGCTGCACCAGCTTCACCAATCGCTAAAGTACCGACGGCGATACCTTTAGGCATTTGTACGATGGAAAGGAGTGAGTCCATTCCTTTTAGTGCTCGAGATTGTACAGGCACCCCTAATACAGGAAGACTGGTAAAAGCGGCTGTCATTCCAGGTAAATGAGCAGCGCCACCTGCGCCAGCGATAATGACCTTGATACCTCGGTCATGGGCTTGTTCTGCATATTCAGCTAGCAGATGAGGAGTACGGTGAGCCGAAACAACTTTCGTTTCATAAGCAATATTGAAGCGATCTAGCATTTCAGCGGCATGTTGCATGGTTGGCCAGTCAGACTTTGAGCCCATGATGATTCCAACTTTCATCCCGATCTCCTTTGGGTAACTAAATAGTGAAGTTTATAGATGCGTTTGGCTGCATTATACGGAGATTTTTTGTGAAGGAAAACGTTTGCGTCGGTGAAAATGAAACAATCAAAGGGGATCATGGAGTTGTGGTTAAGGAGTCGGTAATATAGGTAAATAGAAAGTTACAAAACGGTCTAGGCCAGAATCAAGAATGAGGGTGATGTGGAAAACCTAAAACAAGTTGTAGCCGCTTTGCAGCAAGGAAAAGTCATTGCCTACCCAACAGAAGCTGTGTTTGGCGTGGGATGTGATCCTGATAATGAGCAAGCTGTTCATCAATTGCTCGCATTAAAGATGCGACCTATCGAAAAAGGGCTTATTTTAATTGCTGCTAATTATGAGCAGTTGTTGCCTTATATTGACGATAGTCTGCTGAGTGATGAACAAAAACGACTGATCCTCGCGTCTTGGCCTGGAGCTGTTACTTGGGTTATGCCTAAAAAAGCGAGTGTTCCCCACTTTTTGACTGGGCAGTACGACACGATTGCGGTACGTGTTAGTGATCACCCTCAGGTTCAAGCATTGTGCTTGGCGTTTGGTAAGCCAATTACATCGACAAGTGCTAATTTGAGTGGACTAGAACCAGGTCGCACAGCTACTGACGTTGAGCAACAGTTAGGCGATCACCTTGCTGCGATTTTGAAAGGTGATACTGGTGGTCGTGAAAATCCATCTGAAATTAGGGATGCGATAACAGGCAATGTTTTCCGACAAGGATAAATGATGATGCAAGATGTAAATAAAGAAGCAGTAAAAGCTTTCTTGTTAGATCTTCAAGAGCGTATTTGCCAAGCCATAGAGCAGCAAGATGACAGTGTGGCCTTCGAACAAGATGAATGGCAACGTGAACAAGGTGGCGGCGGCCGTAGTCGAGTTTTACGTGACGGGCAGGTGTTTGAACAGGCTGGGGTGAATTTTTCACATGTGTTTGGTACTAAAATGCCTGCATCTGCAACCGCTCACAGGCCAGAGTTAGCTGGCCGTAGTTTCGAAGCCATGGGGGTATCGTTAGTGATCCACCCCCGTAATCCATACGTACCAACATCACATGCTAATGTTCGTTTCTTTATTGCAGAAAAAGAAGGTGAATCACCAGTATGGTGGTTTGGTGGTGGATTCGATTTAACGCCGTTTTATCCGTTCGAAGATGATTGCCAACACTGGCATGATACGGCTAAGCAAATCTGTGCACCGTTTGGCAATACGGTTTACCCTGATCATAAAGCGTGGTGTGATAAATACTTCTTTTTACCGCATCGTGATGAAACCCGTGGTGTCGGTGGTCTGTTTTTTGACGATCTGAATCAATGGGGATTTGAGCAAAGCTTTGCTTATATGCAGGCTGTTGGTAATGGTTATCTCGATGCCTATTTACCGATTGTTGAAAAGCGACAAGGGCTTGCTTATGGCGAGCGTGAGCGACAGTTCCAACTTTACCGCCGTGGTCGTTACGTTGAATTTAACTTAGTTTATGACCGAGGCACATTATTTGGCTTACAAAGTGGTGGTCGTACTGAATCGATTTTAATGTCGATGCCACCTCTAGCCCGTTGGGAATACAGCTACACACCACAGCCAGGATCTGCAGAAGCGGCACTCTATGAGGATTACCTCAAACCGCGTGAATGGTAATACTGCCTCCTTTATATAGATGAAATAGATTTTACCGAGGGGCAATGATTAAGCCCCTATCCTATTTCGATACGCTGAAATAACATGGAATTTTTGCATGGATAAGTATGTTGTCTTTGGTAATCCTATTGGCCAAAGTAAATCCCCTTTTATTCACTCGCTATTTGCTCGGCAGACTGCCCAAGAAATGGTTTATGAGGCACAACTTGTTGAGGTCGATGGCTTTACTGTCGCTGCAGAGGCCTTTTTCAGTTCTGGTGGGCGCGGATGTAATGTGACTGCGCCTTTTAAAGAAGATGCTTATCAGTTTGCATCACAGCTAACAGAGCGTGCCAAGTTGGCTGGTGCCGTGAATACATTAAAAAAGTTAGATGATGGAGCCATAATTGGTGATAACACTGACGGTGAGGGGCTGGTGCAGGACTTACTCCAAAATCAAGTTCAGATAGAAGGTAAACGGATTCTATTAGTTGGGGCTGGTGGAGCTGCTCGCGGTGTTGTATTGCCGTTATTGGCGCAAAACCCTAAATCACTGGTAATCGCTAACCGTACGGCAGAAAAAGCAGAGCAATTAGCATCCCTTTTTTCACCTTACGGTCCTGTTGCACATATCAGCATGGACGATTTATCAAAATCAGAATATGACATCATCATTAATTCAACATCTGCCGGACTTAGTGGGCAATTGCCTGCGTTGCCTGAAACCATTATCCAGCAAGAGATAACTTGCTATGACATGGTCTATAGTGCCCAAGTTACGGCATTTAACCAATGGGCATACGATCATGGTGCGGGTAAAACGTTAGATGGTCTTGGGATGTTGGTCGGTCAAGCTGCAGAAAGCTTCATGCTTTGGCGCGGTATCCGCCCAGAGGCAAAACAAGTGCAGCATGAATTACGTCGGTTGTTACAGCAATAGATAGAGAAGGCAATGAATCAAAATATTCTATTCGCAGATCTTCAAATGTGGGATCAAAAAAAACAAGCTGTGAATTTTCCGGCACAGCAGGCGGGTGCTTTGATCACTTGTTGGGTGTCATTAGGTTGGTTGCAACAGCAATCATCGGCTGTATTAACGAATGAAATCGACATTTTAGCGGCCTTTACTGCCAACCGATTTGATCTCGAAGAGTTGGCAGAAGCACTCATTGAAGATGAAACATTCAACGAAAATGGCGATGTCGTTATTGATGTCGATTAAGTGATCTTCGCTTCTGCGAGATACTCGTTTTTAAGCTGAACGTAGTTATTGGCCGATGTGGGCAAAAATGCCCGCTCGTTCTCGTTAAGTGGGCGTGCTTGTTTTACGGGGCTACCTATATATAGAAAGCCGCTCTCTAAAACTTTTCCCGGAGGCACCAAGCTCCCTGCCCCTATAATGACGTCATCATTAATGATGGCTCCATCTAAAATGATGGCTCCCATCCCTATTAATATACGATTACCTACTTGGCAGCCATGAAGCATTGCTTTATGCCCAACTGTCACATCATCACCAATGATCAAGGGATGGCCTTTAGGGTTCGTATCTGTAGTGCGACTTACATGAAGCACTGAACCATCTTGAATATTGGAGCGTTTGCCGATGATGATATGATTTACATCCCCTCTCGCGGCAACCAAAGGCCAAATGCTCGATTCGTCACCTAATGTAATATCGCCAATCATAACGGCAGATGCATCAATATAAGTATTAATGCCTAATTGAGGGACTTTTCCTTGAAAGGAGCGTATGGAATTTGGCATGGCGTAATCTACTGTGTGATAAAAATAAAAAGAATAGCCTTCCAGCAGTGTGATTTATACCTAAAAATGACGTTATTGTGTGATAGTTGAGCGCTTAAACAGAAATGTCATAATTATTTAAAAAAGCCCCTTGCTAACGTGATCGAAGTCTCTATAATGCGACCTCACTGACACGGAGCACGGCAACTTAAGCCGCTAACCAATCAGTTTGTTCTTTAACAATTTGACCATGCAATCTGTGTGGGCACTCGTGAAAAAGTTAAGTCAAAAGATTTATCAATGAACTGAGTGACCAATACAAGGTRACGCTATYTCTTGTAGATAACGAAACTTTGGCACAGTCAATTCGAATGTCATGACTAGCTTCTAGTTATTGATGTTCAATCAGTATTCGTTGAGCCGGTCGAGAGACCACAAAAATTCTAATTGAAGAGTTTGATCATGGCTCAGATTGAACGCTGGCGGCAGGCCTAACACATGCAAGTCGAGCGGCAGCGACAACATTGAGTCTTCGGATGATTTGTTGGGCGGCGAGCGGCGGACGGGTGAGTAATGCCTGGGAATATGCCTTAGTGTGGGGGATAACTATTGGAAACGATAGCTAATACCGCATAATGTCTTCGGACCAAAGAGGGGGACCTTCGGGCCTCTCGCGCTAAGATTAGCCCAGGTGGGATTAGCTAGTTGGTGAGGTAATGGCTCACCAAGGCGACGATCCCTAGCTGGTTTGAGAGGATGATCAGCCACACTGGAACTGAGACACGGTCCAGACTCCTACGGGAGGCAGCAGTGGGGAATATTGCACAATGGGGGAAACCCTGATGCAGCCATGCCGCGTGTATGAAGAAGGCCTTCGGGTTGTAAAGTACTTTCAGTCGTGAGGAAGGGGTAGTCATTAATAGTGGCTGCCCTTGACGTTAGCGACAGAAGAAGCACCGGCTAACTCCGTGCCAGCAGCCGCGGTAATACGGAGGGTGCGAGCGTTAATCGGAATTACTGGGCGTAAAGCGCATGCAGGCGGTCTGTTAAGCAAGATGTGAAAGCCCGGGGCTCAACCTCGGAACCGCATTTTGAACTGGYAGACTAGAGTCTTGTAGAGGGGGGTAGAATTTCAGGTGTAGCGGTGAAATGCGTAGAGATCTGAAGGA